>JBAZGT010000009.1 GCA_041652735.1 Dehalococcoidales bacterium
ACCGTTTAACAGCTATAAAACGAGAACTAGTAGGGTAATTATGAAGCGAACTACTTTAATCGCCGAGGGAGTATGACTGACAAAATCGCTGAACATTAAACCCTGACATTTTCCCTTGACAACAACAAACCGGAATTTAAATTATATTTTACACAACGTTAATCTGCCCTGAATACGGGCTTAACAATGCGGGCTTATTATAGTGATGGAAGTAAAAATATGAATGAAACACGACCGAACATCGCCGCCGATCTTTTAAAAGAAGCCGATGAAATTTTGACCGCCGGGGGCAAAGACCTGCGTTCCATATTGCACCGGGAAATTGTCACTAAAGCTCTAAAGTGCCGGCGTAACGACCTGGATATCCTCGACCTTAAGATATATAACCGGGTAGCCGCCGAGTTCTACTATGCCGCCCAGGTATTCAAGCCCTACCGGAACGTGCGCAAGGTATCTATCTTCGGGTCCAGTCGTGTGCAGGCCGGCACCCCGTACTATGAAATGGCTAAAAATCTCGGGCGTTTGATGAAAGAGCAGGGCTACATGGTGATAACCGGCGCGGCGGAGGGCATCATGCGGGCGGGTATTGAAGGCAGCGGCCCGGAAAACAGCTTCGGTGTGAATATCCTGCTGCCCGGTGAGAATAAGCCGGCTGATATCATCCGGGGCGACCCCAAATTGATGCAGTTCAAATATTTCTTTACCCGTAAGCTATTCTTCGTCATGGAGGCGGACGCCTTCGCGCTTTTCCCCGGAGGATTCGGCACCCACGATGAAGGCTTTGAGATTCTGACCTTGCTCCAGACCGGTAAAGCCCCGCCTATGCCGGTAGTACTGATGGAATTGCCCGGCGATGATTACTGGCAGACCTGGGACGAGTTCGTCCGGAAGCAATTACTGGCTAAAGATTTCATCCGTCCGGAAGACCTGTCCTTCTACCGGATAGCCCGCTCCCCGGAAGAGGGCGCGGCGCTGATAAAAGACTACTACAGCACCTATCACTCATCGCGGCAGGTGCAGGACAAACTGGTCATCAGGCTGGAAAAAGAGTTGCCGGAAGACGCTATCAGCCAGCTGAATGCTTCCTTCCGGTACATTATAAAAAGCGGGGGGATTGCCAGAACATCACCCCTTACCAGTGAAGAAGACGAGCCTGGCCTGCTGATTAAACCGAGGATTACCTTCACTTACGATAAAAAGAATGCCGGGCGTCTGAACCAGATGATTCTCATGATAAACCGGCTGGGACATTCTGCCTGACAATAAATCAGTTTTTTACTCCTCTCCGCTGTAATAGTCCCTGCATTGTATTCAGACAAACATATCTTGGTTATTGCTCGTTTATTCTTTTTAGTATTAATTAAATAATACGTAATCCGCCACTAACACATCCTTAATCCGGCCTTGAATTCTCTTTGCTAACCTGTAGCTAGTGTAGTGTTTCTATAATCGCTTTACAATGAGCAACTTTCTCAATAATGTTTTCAGCCCGCTTCGTCCAGACAAAAGGTTTCGGATCCTCATTGTTATAACGTATATATTCTTCTATAGCTGCTATCAATTCTGGGACACTACGAAAGATACCCCGACGAATCCTCTTTCGAGTGATTTCCCCGAACCATCGCTCTATTAAGTTTAGCCAGGATGAACTTGTGGGTGTAAAGTGCAATTTGAAACGGGGATGTTTTTCCAGCCATGTTTTTACATTCGGATGCCCGTGTGTTCCGTAATTATCCAGAATCATATGAATATCCAACTCCCCGGATACTTCCCGATTAATAGTGCGGAGAAATTTCAGGAATTCGATATGTCTATGTCGCGGATAACAAGAACCTAAAACTTTTCCTTCCAGGACATTCATAGCTGTAAAAAGACAGGTAGTTCCATTACGTTTATAATCATGCGTCATGGTTCCACAGCGGCCTTTCTTCATAGGGAGTCCAGGTTGTGTCCTGTCTAAAGCTTGTACCTGAGTCTTTTCATCTACACACAATACTACAGCCTTATCGGGCGGATTCAAATACACACCCACAACGTCAGTCAGTTTCTCCTCGAACCGCTTGTCTTTGGACAACTTGAAGGTCTTGACGCGGTGAGGTTGTAAGCCATGTGCATCCCATATCCTCTGTACCGTAGTATGACTAACACCCTGGGCTTTGGCCATCGTGCGGGTTGACCAGTGAGTCGAGTCTTTAGGTTTGGTTTGCAGGGTAGCTTCTACTATGGACTTCACTTTTTCCGCCTCAAGTCGTCGCGGACTGAGGCCATGAGAGGCATCTTCAGATAACCCGGAAAGTCCCTGTTCCTGGAAACGTTTGGTCCATAAAACAACCGTTGTCCGAGAGGTGTTTAATCTTTTAGCAATCGCATTATGAGATACATCCTCTGCCGCCAGCAAGCAAATCCTAGAACGTAATAAAATTCTTTGTGGTGTTTTCTTTGCCCGAAGCCAAGCTTCAATAGTTCTTTGGTCTTTTTCCGTCATAATCAATGCATCAGCTTTTTTCCACATATCTATATTATAGTGGAAATCAATAACATTGTATACATATTACTGTTACACTACACTAGATTGAACAGCCTGGTAATCTTTAAAAAGGTCGGGCAGGAAAATGGAAAAGATAACTCTGGCAGCGAGATATGAATAAAGCCATAGAAAGATACAAATCACTAACAAACGGCCTAAAGGTCAGTTGCTTTATCTGAGCCCTATTATATTTTTACCGCAGTAAATATCCTGGTGCCGTGGTCCTTACCCTATATCACCACCGGGCTGCTCTTGGGCTGCGCTGAGGCGGCCGGCAGCCTGGCGACTATATGGTTTATCTCCGGGACGGGGCAGTACGGCATCGGGTCTTTCAACCTGATGGATCAGGATCGGGCCGGCGCACTGGTGGAATACGGCAATACTTCTCATATATTTACCAATCCCAGATATAAGCGGACGGAGGACTATATTACCGGCCGGTTCGGGTAAACCTGCAGCGGAAAAATTCGATAGGATTCTTAAGGGCAATTCCGGAGGTTTCAAAGAGGTCAATGTTCGTAAACGGTAAGCTTAATGTTAGTGGAATTGGTGACATTAGAAATGGAGATAGGGGGACTCGAACCCCCGACCTTCCCGATGAATCGGGACGCTCTCCCGTGCTGTGTATAACGGTTTAATGACTTATTATTGGGGTTGGTGAAGTGGTGAGGCAGGGTCTGGTGGAGATAGGGGGACTCGAACCCCCGACCTCCGCGATGCGAACGCGGCGCTCTCCCGGCTGAGCTATATCCCCGTGTGACAAGACTATTATAGCATATTCAGGCTAGCGCTCGATGTTTTTTATCTGGTAGCGCAGCTTGCCGGCCGGCGCCGTAATCTCCACTGTCTCCCCGTCGCACCGCCCCAGCAGCGCCTTGCCCAGCGGTGAGGCGATGGATATCTTGCCCTTGGCGATGTTTACTTCCCGCGGGTCCACGATCATGTAACGGCATTCCTCGCCTGAGGCCAGTTCATAGATGACCATGGTATCGCCGATGCTTGATTTCTTGGTCGGCACTTTCTTTTCTTCGATTATCTGTGCCGCTTTTATCGTCTGCTCCAGCTCTTTGAGCCTCCCCTCCACGTGCCCCCGCTCCTCCCTGGCGGCGTGCAGCGGCGCGTTCTCCCGGAAGTCTTTGTCCGCGGCGGCGCGCTGTATTTCCCCCATAAGTTCCCGGCTCCTCTTTTTCAGCGTTTCCAGTTCTGTTTTCATTTCATCGTAGCGCTGCTGGGTGAGGGAGACGGTATCCGGCTGGGTTCTCCCGGCGGTGGTGGTGGACGGTGCGGTTTTGCCCTTTTTGGTTTTCATATGGGTGGCGAGGTTGGTACGGCTCCAGCCCGCTTTCTTGGCGTAGGTGAGGAAAGCGCGCAGTACCTCAAACTTTTTTCCGTAGTCAAGGTCGGACACATCCAGCTGCCCGGCATAGCTGGCTACGGCCGGTCCTGCCAGTTTGGCGAAAGAGCTTTGCCACCCGTACCACCGGGCGAATTTATACACCTCCGGCTGGCTGATGTCCCTATTTGCGGACGATAGTTTGCCCAGGTAAAGCGTTACCGCCTCGCCCAGGCTGGGGATTTGTTCCGTGCTGTCTGCCATTTATTTCTCCCTGTCTTTCTTACGCTTTATTCTAAACGCTATTAACGCCGCGGGTCAATGTTTTTGGGTTTGAAGGGCATCCGGACTATTCCCAGGTTTTTGGTTATCAGCTGGTATTTTAACAGGCTGGTGATGGTGCGCCCATGCCAGTCGAAGCTTACCTCCGGGGCAGCCAGCAGGGCTTTATCTATGCCGCCGGCCTTGATTATCTTGAACATGAGATTGATTTGTTTATCGCTCATTTTCTCAAAGATTTGCCGCGCCCAGTAGCCCGTCCTTATCTCTTTGCCCAGCTTCCGGCGCCAGGCGCGTTCATACTGTGCCAGCCGCTGGCGGGAAAGGTCGTCATCCGCCAGCGCCCGGTTAAGGGTGGCCGCTGCTATCTCCGCCCCCAGCAGCCCGTAAAAAATGCCGCCGCCGCTGGTCGGCTTTACCTGTCCGGCGGCATCGCCCACCGCCACTATTCTTTCACCGTAAGTGCGCGCCGGCGGCTTAAGCGGGATCGCCCCGTAGTGTAATTTAACGTCGGCGGAAGTTACTTTACCCTGCTCCGCCAGGCGTTCCAGCCACTTTTTCAGTTTTCGCCCCGCTTCCCGCCGTGCTAAAAGCCCCACTTTACCCCGGCCCGGCGTAGTAGGCACCAGCCAGCCGAAGAACCCCGGCGCCATGTCCCCGAACCAGACCTCTGTCTCTTCCAGTCCCGGAGTCTCCGTTTCCACCTGCACGCCGATAACGTAGTCTTTAGATACTCCCAGCCCCACCCGCTCGCTCAAGCCGGGCGTAAAGCCGGCGGCCAGTACGGCCGCCCTCCCCTGTATTGTCGATGCTTTGTTGTTATAAGAGACGGTAACGGCGGCATGCCCGCCTGTAACATTTATACCGGTTACCCGGGTCATAAACTGGTATTCCGCTCCGGCGCGCCGGGCCTGTTCCGCCATGGAAATGTCAAAAGCCGACCGGTCCAGCACCACGGCCTGCATTTCTGGCCGGTACACGCGCAGGCTGCCGCCGGAAGGTGAAAAAAGGGTGGCGCTGTTGAGACGGCGGAGGATAACCCTGTCATCTATATTAAAGGTAGCCACGCACTCCATGCCGACCAGCCCCGTACAGCAGGACTTCTCCCCCGGACGGGGCTTCTTTTCCAGCACCAGTACCTTGTAACCGTTTTCCGCCAGGCGGCGGGCAACCTCGCTCCCGGCTGGTCCGCCGCCGATAATTATCGCATCGTGCATTTACTCTCCGCCGGGTATCTTTGGGCCGCGCCGCCGGTATCTCTGGAAAAGGTAAATTCCCCCGGGGATGACCGTCAGCACGGCGATGGTAATCAAAGAGTTGGTCAGGTTGATATCCAGGTCGAAAATAATGTTCAGGACTACCAGGGATAAAGTAATCAGGGCGATGGAAAAGCCGATAGACAGGGCAATCCTCTCCAGGAGGTGTATTTTTTTAAAGATAACCAGCGTCCAGGCAAATCCCGGCACGAAAAATACCAGTATCCCCCCGCCCACCGCCCGCAGGATTTGCAGCGGCTCGGAAAACGTCATGGCGTATACCGGGCTCAAATCCATGTCACTATCCCACTTCCCCCAAGGATATCTCACTCTAGTATAACATGATGGATACCGCGCTATCCGGCGACCGGCCAGGGTAAGGTTACGGTAACCACCGTCCCTTTGCCTGGAGTGGACTTTATCTGCAAGTTGCCGTTCAGCAGCCTGGCCCGCTCATGCATGCCCATCAGCCCCAGCCGGCCCTCGCTGACCATGCCCTCTATTTTACCGGGCATCTCAAAGCCCTGCCCGTTATCGCTAACCGTCATCTTGATGTTCTTTAACCCGCCGTCCACCTTAATGTTCACGTTGTCCGCCCCGGCGTGCTTGCGGATGTTGTTCAGGGCTTCCTGGGCGATGCGGAAAAGCAATATCTGCGTTTCCGGCGGCAGCGTCCGCTCCATATTCCTGGTTTCCACCCTGGTGCGGATGTGCTGGTCTCTCTCCAGTTCCTCGGCAATCCACTCGAGAGCGGCCACCAGTCCCAGGTCATCGATAACGCGGGGGCGCAGACCCTGGGCCGTGGCGCGCAGTCCTTCCAGCGCTTTTTCCGCCTGGTTGCGGATATCTTTCAGGTTTTCTTTGACCTTAACCAGGCTCAAGCGCTGCGCCGCGGACAGCTTGTCCAGCTTTTGAATGAGGATAATCAGGTCCGGGGAGACGTCATCGTGGAGGTCTCTGGAGATGCGCTTGCGCTCTTCCTCCTGGGCGCGGGTAATTTGCTGGAGATAGGCACGCACATTTTCCTGAGCCTGTTTTTCCTGGGTCACGTCCCGGGCAACGTGCTCAAAACCGGTTATCTTGCCATTGGATATGATGGCGTTGGTGGACATTTTGACCGTTTTGATAGAGCCGTCCTTGATGTAGAACTGCTGCTCGTAAGGCTGGTTGAGCTCCTCGCCCCGGGCCAGCCTGTTGCGCACTTCCCGGGCCAGCGCCAGCGACTCGTTGCTGAGGAATTTAGCCAGGTGGACGCCCTTGACCTCCTCCACGCTATAGCCGGTCAGTTTGTGCCACGCCTGGTTGCCGTCCATGAAAAGCCCGTTAACGTCCTGAACCCAGATAGCGTCCGAGGCGTTCTCAAACAAATGGCGGTATTTCTGTTCGGATTCATCCATGGTTCGTATGGATTCTTTTGTAGAGGAAAAAGAGGTTACTGTATATCATCAAGGTCGATGTATCCCTGCTTAAGTCCTTTGATGATGGCGTCGGTGCGGCTACTGCAGCCGAGCTTATTGAAGATATTGGTCATGTGGGCTTTGACGGTACGCAGGCTGATAAACAGTTTTTCAGACATTTCCTTATTGCTTAGCCCGCGTGAAGCCCATTTCAGGATTTCCATCTCCCGCGAGGTCAACTGCCCGCCGGTATCGCGCTCGTCCTGGTTTTTGGAAAGGTTGGCCAGCCGTTGCACCAGCTTGCGTGTCACCTCGGGGTCGAGCACGGACTCGCCGGAGCGCACGGCGCGGATGGCTTTCACCACGTCCTTGCCGGGGGAGTTCTTTAAAAGGTAGCCGCAGGAGCCGGCTTCCAGCAGGCCGATGATATAGCGGATATCGCTGTAGGCGGTGAGTATGAGCAGGGCGGTGGATGGGCTGACCTGTTTAATTTGCTTGGTGGCTTCAACGCCGTTGAGCCGCGGCATCACGATATCCATGATAACGATATCCGGTTTCAGCTCTTTAGCCAGCCGGACGGCTTCCTCGCCGTCGGTAGCTTCTCCCACCAGTTCAAAGTCTTTTTCCTGCTCCAGGAGATTGCGCATGCCCTCTCTTAACATAGCATGGTCATCAGCGATTAATATCCTCGTTTTCATGCCGCTCCTGTTGCCTGAGATTGCCCGGTAACTCGCTTATATTGTAGAACGTTCCGGGGAAAAGCGCAATTTTCAAAGACATAAGACTCCGGCATTAGTACTAAAGGTCGTATTTGAGTAAGACTTTAGGATTCATAATATAAGACGGCAGGGCGGTTTGGTAGATTCTCAGTAGTGTTAGCATTAAAATAGCTGAAGGTGCGCGAAACCGGGGAGGCAGCGTGGGGCGCAGAAAAGATAGCAAACAGGCAAACCAGGAAGACCGCCAGGAGAAGAGGAAAGCCATTCTGGCCGCCCTGGCTAGAGTCTCCGATGACGGTCAGTTGCCGGAAAGTACCGCCGATGTCTCCACGTTAGAGCCGTACGATTATTACACCATGTCCCGCGAAGAGATAGCCGCGCTAATCAACGGCGACATGGAAAAACTGGAAAGCTGGGTAAGCAATATGGATAGAAACCACGCCACCCGGCTTTTGCGCTGGCTGATAAAAGAAAGGTGGTAATTTTAGTGCTATACTTATCATGAAACCCTGTAAGGGGAGTCATTGAACGATACACCAAAAAGAGAAAAGGAGTTTGATAAAAAAGTGAGTACCAAGGACAAAAAAGAGGCTGGTGGTAAGGCCAAGGAAGAGATACTTGGGCAAATCTCAGACCAGGCCATAACCTCCATGATGGAAGAAAACCGCGTGTTCCCCCCGCCCAAGGAATTCTCCAAGAACGCGGCTGTAAAGAGCATGGAAGAGTACAAGGCGCTCTATAACGATTCCATCAACAACCCGGACAAGTTCTGGGGCAAATGGGCGGAGGAGCTGGACTGGTTCAAGAAATGGGACAAATACGAGGTCTATGATTTCAAAGACAAGCCGGAAGTCAGGCACTTTGTCGGCGGCAAAATAAACGTTGCCTATAACTGCCTGGACCGCCACCTCAAGACGGCGCGCAAAAACAAAGCCGCCCTCATCTGGCAGGGCGAGCCGGACAGCGATGTCAAGACCTACACCTACCAGCAGCTGCACTATGAAGTATGCAAGTTCGCCAATGTCCTCAAGAAATTGGGCATCAAGAAAGGCGATTCCGTTTCTATCTACCTGCCGATGATTCCGGAACTGGCCATAGCCATGCTGGCCTGCGCACGCATCGGCGCTATCCATAGCGTGGTTTTCGGCGGATTCAGCGCCGAGGCCCTGCGCGATAGAATCCTGGACTGCAAATCAACACTGCTGATTACGGCCGACGGCTACTGGCGCAACGGCAAGCAAATCAAGAGCAAAGACGGCGCCGATAATGCCATGGCTGCCTGCCCCACCATCAAGAAAGCGATTATCGTAAAAAGACTCGGCATTGACATTAACATGACGGCTGGACGGGACTCCTGGTGGCATGAGCAGATGGGCGCCGCCGATATCACCGGCAAGTGCGAGGCGGAACCGATGGAGGCCGATGAGCCGCTTTTCGTTCTCTACACCAGCGGCAGCACCGGCAAGCCCAAGGGCGTTCTCCATACCCAGGCCGGCTACCTGCTCCACTGCTATCTGAGCATGAAATGGATTTTCGACATTAAAGACGAAGATGTCTATATGTGCACCGCGGACGTAGGCTGGATTACCGGGCACAGCTACATCGTTTACGGGCCGTTATCGGCGGGGGCTACCAGCCTCATGTTCGAGAGCGTCCCCACCTACCCCGCCGCCGACCGCTTCTGGCAAATCGTAGAAAAATTCAAGGTCAACGTTTTCTACACCGCTCCCACCGTAATCCGCTCCCTGATGAGAGAGGGCGAAGAGCTGCCCAACAAGCGCGACCTTTCCAGCCTGCGGCTGCTCGGCAGCGTGGGCGAGCCCATTAACCCCGAGGCGTGGATGTGGTATTACCGCGTTATCGGCAAAGAGAAATGCCCCATCGTGGACACCTGGTGGCAGACCGAGACCGGCGGCATCCTGATTACCCCGCTGCCCGGCGCCATGCCCATCAAGCCCGGCTCCGCCTCCCTGCCTTTCCCCGGCGTCGAGCCCATCATTTTCGACGAGAACGGCAAGGAAGTAGGTTCCAACGAGGGCGGCTGGCTCTGCATCAAGAAACCCTGGCCCGGCATGATGCGCACCATCTGGGGTGATGCCGCCAGGTTCAAGGAGACCTATTTCAGCAAGTTCCCCGGCTACTATTGCACCGGTGACGGCGCCCGCAAGGACAAGGACGGCTACTACTGGCTGATGGGACGCATCGACGATGTTATTAAAGTCTCCGGCCACCGCATCGGCACCGCGGAGGTGGAAAGCAGCCTGGTTTCCCATCCCAAGGTCGCAGAAGCGGCGGTTGTCCCAATGCCCCACTCCCTGAAGGGCGAAGGCATTTACGCCTATGTAACCCTGAAAACCGGGCAGAACCCGAGTACAGAACTGGAAGCCGAACTGAAGGCCCATGTCCGCAAGCAAATCGGCCCCATCGCCACGCCGGATGTAATCCAGTTTGCTGACGGGCTGCCCAAGACCCGCAGCGGCAAGATTATGCGCCGTATCCTGGTGAAAATAGCTGCCGGCAATACAGACAACCTGGGCGACACTTCCACTCTCGCCGACCCCTCGGTTGTACAGACACTGGTAGCTGGCAAGAAATAAAATACGAGATAAACGGCCGGGGCGGATTTTCTCTCCGGCCGTTTACTATATAAAAAGAATGGAGGATTTTCGTGTCACAAATCTCGACCAAGGAAGAACCATTGTGGGCAAATCCTGGCGCCCTGGGACTCGCTGCCTTCGGGTTCAACACTATCCTGCTGCAGATACACAATCTGGGCTGGATAGCCAGCACCATGCCTCTTATTTACGGCTTTTTCTGGGGGGGCGTGGCCCAGGTTATCGCCGGCATCATCGATGGGCGGCGCGGTGATACTTTCGGCCTGACAGCCTTTACTTCTTACGGCCTGTTCTGGCTGGGTCTCAGCCTGAGTTTTCTCCTGCAATGGACGGGCGTAGTCACGCTCGATAACGCAGGACTTGGGTGGACGTTTGTCATGTGGGGTATGTTCACCGGTTTCATGACCTTCGGCACGTTCAAGATGACCAAGATTCACATTACCATTTTCTCTACTTTAACGCTGCTTTTCTTCCTGCTGGCAGCCCACTTCTTCTGGGGCTTATCAGCAGTGGTGCCCGGCGTTGAAGGTATAATCTGCGGTCTGTCCGCGGTTTACGGAGCCGCGGCGATTGTCCTCAACAACAAATGGGGACGCACGGTTTGCCCGATGGGCGTCTGCAAAATGTAGAGATAAGTTTTGTGTAAAAAAAGGGGGAGGGCAATCAAAAACCCTCCCCTTATTTTTTATCCGGAGTCCGGTATAGCAGCTAACCCATGGTATCCAGCGGGCGCCCGCCCAGGATGTGTATATGGAAGTGGGGCACCACCTGGCCGGCCTCTTTGCCGTTATTGATGATCAGGCGGTAGCCTTTATCCGCCAGTCCCTGCTCTTTAGCCGCCCGGTTGGCCGCCATGATCATGCTGCCCGCCAGCGGGGCGTCCGCCGCCGTCAAGGCCGCTACGGACGCGATGTGCTTGACCGGGATAACCAGCAGGTGCACCGGCGCCGCCGGAGCTATATCCTCAAAGACCACGATTTCCTCGTCACGGTAGGTTATCCGCGCCGGTATTTGGCCGGCGACTATTTTACAGAAAATACAGTCGGGATTTTTTATAGTCATGATTTAAGTCTTTTCTTTAAGGGAAAATCCCTCTCTTGCGTAAAGAGGGGAAAGGGGAGATTTAGCCTTTCCCTTTTCCCCTCAACCAATAGCTACAGCGTCACCCACTCCTTGTGGGCAGCGGGGTCAACCGGCTTGCTCATATCCAGCACGGTGGCCTTGGCGTTCTTCAGCGTCATGACCTTAACGTAGTCCCAGCCGTTGGCGTCTACCTGGGGCTTGAGGAAGGGGCGGATTTTCAGCATTTCTTCTTTCTGGGCGTCCGTCATCTGCTTCCAGACATCGAACTTGCCGGCCACTCTCACCTGCACGCCGTTGGCGAAGTAGCAGAGCTCGACCTCCGGGTTCTTGGCAATCTGCTTGTAAACGTCCTTGACGGCCTGCATGGAAAAGATGATGCCGTCTTTCTCATTCGCTTTGTACGTGCCCATGGCGCGCACATGCGGCTTGGAACCTTCGGTCGTGGCCATGTAGGCCACCGGGTTCTTGGTGATGAATTCCAGGATTTCTTTTTTATCCAACGTAATACTCCTTCTTATAAATCAATAAAGGTGGTGGGGGCGGCCATATCCTGCATGCTCCAGGTGGTGGCCCGGCCCTTGAGGCGGCAGACCGCCATGCCTTCGTAGCTGTTTTCATAGGCGCCCTGCAAGAACGGCCGTTTGTTCACGATTTCCTTTTTCAGCGCCAGGTCTTCCAGTACTTCCATTTTGCCTCTCACCCTTACCTGGACGCCCTTGGCGAAGTAGCAGACCTCGACGTTAGGGTTGTCCGCAATCTGCTGGAAGACGTTTTTCATCTTGCCGGTATAGAAAATCAGGCCTTTTTCATCAGCGCGGAAGGTATCCATGCCGCGGACCCGGCCGGCTTTGCCTTCCACCGTAGCCAGGAAGCCGATGGGGTTTTCGGAGATGAACTGGAAAATCTCTTTTTTGTCCATTTGAACACTCCTTTGAATAAATTACCGCAGGGGCATTTTAGCATATACCGGATTTTACTTCAATGCGGGGGCGGGGGTTAAAGAAAGAAAAACCCAGTTAATCCCTGGTACCGACCCCTTTTCCTCTTATCCCCACCTGCGCTAAAGCTCCGGCGGACAAGCCTCTCCTCGCTGGCAGGGAGAGGGAGGATGTATTACACAGTCGGGGACGACGGTGTGTACCCGGTACTGACCCCTTTTCCTCTTATCCCCACCTGCGCTAAAGCTCCGGCGGACAAGCCTCTCCCCGCTGGCAGGGAGAGGGAGGGAGGATGAGTAATTTGTAGTTGGTAATTAGTAGTTGGGGGTACTTGACCTGACCCCTTCGAAGACGACCAGGGCAGGCTTTTAACAAGGGGGAGGCGGGAAGGGGAAAAGCAGGAATACCGCCGCGTCACTTTGGTTCGACAGGTCCCGATTCGCTACGGTCATGCGGGATGGCGATAAAATCGCTCACTCACCATGAGCGGTTCGACAGGTCCCGATTCCCTATGGTCATGCGGGACACCGGATGAGGTGCGAATCGGTGCGGGATGGCGGTAAAATCGCTCACTCACCATGGGTTCGACAGGCTCACCATGAGCGGATAATTATTTCAGATGCCGGATGACGGCATCGGCGACCTGCGAGGTGCCCACGGCGGAGGGGTCATCGCGGGAGGGTTTCATATCGTAGGTGACGCTCTTACCCTCTTTAATGACGGCGGCGATAGCGCTTTCCAGTCGGTCCGCGGCTTCGACTTCCCCGAGGTGCCGCAGCATCAGCACGCCGGAGAGCATCATGGCCATGGGGTTGACCTTGTTCTGGCCGGTGTATTTGGGCGCGGAGCCGTGGGTGGGCTCGAAGAGGGCGATGCCTTCCCCGATGTTGGCGCCCGGCGCCAGCCCAAGGCCGCCCACCAGCCCGGCGCAGAGGTCTGAGATAATGTCCCCGTACAGGTTGGGCGCCACGATGATATCAAACTCACCGGGACGGCGCACCAGCTGCATGCAGAGGTTATCGATAAGGACTTCATTTAGCTCAATGTCCGGGTAGTCTTTGGCGACATCCCGCGCCACGGCCAGGAAAAGCCCGTCCGAGAACTTCATGATATTGGCCTTGGTGGTGGCCGTGACTTTCCGGCGCTTGTATTTGCGGGCGTACTCGAAGGCGTATTTGACGATGCGCCGGGTGCCGAACTCCGTAATCATCTTGATGCTGATGCCGGCGTCCGACCGGATAACGTCGCCTTTTTGCCGGTTAATAAAAGCAATAAGGTCGGCGGTTTCTTTAGTGCCCTTCTCGAACTCCACGCCGGCGTAGAGGTCTTCCGTATTTTCCCGGACGATGACGATATCCACGTCCCGGTAGGGGGTGGGGGCGCCGGGATAGGTCTTGCAGGGCCGCACGCAGGCGTAGAGGTCTAAAGCCTTGCGCAGGGCGACGTTAACGCTGCGGAAACCGGTGCCGATGGGGGTGGTTACCGGGCCCTTGATGGCCACTTTATTTTTTTTGATGGAGGTCAGGACGCTTTCGGGGAGGGGGGTGCCTTCTTTGGCCATGACGTCCGCGCCGGCATAGGCCAATTCCCAGTTAAACTTAACGCCGGCGGCTTCCAGCACGCGGCGGGTGGCCTGCGATATTTCCGGCCCCACGCCGTCCCCCGGTATGAGTGTGATGTTATACGGCAATGTCAAACTCCTGAATAATTGTTTTTTATATTTTTTTTAGGGCGGCTTACGAGTGATTTGTACGTAAGCAATTGTTTTTTAATTTATGGTAAGTCAGCTATAAAATCCGGGCAATTGTTTTTTGTTATATGTTAAGTTGCCATAATGTACGGGCGGTGTTTTAACCCGGACAGTAAAGAGTGTAGCGTAAAAGGGGGGCGGGAGGCAACAGGGGGATGTCGCGGGGAAGAGGGATGAGAGAAGGGGGAAGTAGTTGGTAGTTGGGAGTACGGACCCCTTTTCCTCTTATCCCCACCTGCGCTAAAGCTCCGGCGGACAAGCCTCTCCCCGTTGACAGGGAGAGGGACGATAGATTACACAGTCAGGGACGATGGTGTGTACCCGGTACTGACCCCTTTTCCTCTTATCCCCACCTGCGCTAAAGCTCCGGCGGACAAGCCTCTCCCCGCTGGCAAGGAGAGGGACGATAGATGGATGGCTAATTTGGGGTCAGGGTTCAAGGCAAAGGGTGAGATTGCCACGCCTGCATGCCTTAACGCACTTCGGCGTGCGGGCACGTCACTAGATTTCCCGTAATGACCCTTCGACAAGTCCCGATTCCTGCGTCATGCGGGATGGCGACAAAGTCGCTCACTCAGGGTGAGCGGGAGAAAAAGCGGTGAGATTGCTTCGTTACTGCGTTCCTCGCAATGACAGTTAAACTACACCTTGATGTCCCCGTACTTTTTCACGTAGTCGATGAGGCCGCCCTCGTTGAGGATTTTGAGCATAACCGCCGGTATTTTGCCGGTGGCCAGCACGGCGCCGCTGGTAAGGTCTTTTACCGTGCCCGCCGTGAGGTCGATTTCAAGCTCATCGCCGTCATTGATTTTATCCGTATCGCAAATCAAGACGGGCAGGCCCAGGTTGATAGCGTTGCGGAAGAAAATACGGGCCACGCTCTTGGCTAAAATAGCGCTGACGCCGGCCATCTTGATGACCAGAGGGGCATGCTCGCGGCTGGAGCCCAAGCCAAAGTTATTGCCCCCCACCACGAAGTCGCCCGGTTTGACCTGCTTGGCAAAATTCACGTCCGCGTCTTCCAGAACGTGCTTGGCCAACTCCGGCAGGTTGCTGCGTAAAGATGCATACCGCCCCGGTATGATATGGTCAGTGGAAATGCTGTCACCGAATTTATGCGCTTTGCCAATAAGCATTTTATAAAACCTCCCGGGGATCGGTAATAAAGCCCTTGATAGCGGTGGCCGCGGCCGTGGCCGGGCTGGCTAAGTAAATAAAGCTCTTGGGGTTGCCCATGCGGCCTTCAAAGTTGCGGTTGGCGGTGGAGAGGCAGCTTTCGCCGTCGCCCAGCGCCCCCTGGTGCAGACCGAGGCAGGGGCCGCAGCCGGGCGGTAAAATAATAGCGCCGGACTCCACCAGCGTTTTGATATAGCCCTGCTGAATGGCCGCCAGCAGGACGGAACGGGAGGCCGGGGCAATAATCAGCCGGACAGTTTTAGCGGGTCTCTTGCCCTTTAAGATGCTTGTGGCGAGGGCCAGGTCTTCCAGCCGGCCGTTGGTGCAGGTGCCGATAACCACCTGCTGGATTTTCACGCCTTTCAAATCTTTAGCCAGGGCGGTATTGTCCACCGTGTGGGGCTTGGAAACAGTAGGCTCTAATTTACCGGCATCTATGGCTATCGTCTTTTCATATACAGCGGAGGGGTCGGCGGCGAGGGGCTTATAGTCTTTGCCCCGCCCCTGCGACTCCAGGAAGCGGCGGGTGGTCTCGTCCGAGGCGAAAAGCCCCACCTTGGCGCCGGCCTCCACGGCCATATTGGCGATAGTGAAGCGGCCGCTCATGCTCATTTTTTTAACGGTATCGCCGTGAAATTCCAGCGACTTGTAGGTAGCGCCGTCCGCGCCGATAAGCCCGATGAGGTGCAGAATCAGGTCCTTGGCGCCGACGCCCTTTTGAAAATCGCCGTTGACTTCAACCTTGAACGATTCCGGCACGCGTAACCAGTTCTTGCCCAGGCCCATGGCCACCGCCACGTCCGAGGAACCCATGCCGGTCCCGAAAGCGCCCAGGCCGCCGGCGGTCACGGTGTGGGAGTCCGCGCCGACCACCACGTCCCCCGGGCGGGCGTAGGCCTCCTGCACAATCTGGTGGCAGACGCCGTCCCCCGCTTCAGACAGGATGCAGCCGCTCTGCCGGGAAAAGTCCCGCAGGGTAATATGGTCGTTGGAGAGGTTGGCGTTGGGGGAGGGGGCGGCGTGGTCGATGAACAGCACCGTCCTATCAGCGTCCGCCAGCCGGCCCATGCCGCTGCTCTGGTAGAGACGCACGGTTAGCGGGCCGGTGGTATCCTGGACGAAAGCGAGGTCCACTTTAGCGATGACGATGTCCCCGGCTTTAGCGTCCGTGCCGCTCTTTTCACTTAAGATTTTTTCCGCTAGTGTTTTGGGCATGTGTTAAAAACCCTCTCTAGCTCTCCCTTTATGAAAGGGAGAGGATATATTGTACTGACTCCTTTTCCTTTACTGACCCCTTTTCCTCTTATCCCCGCCTGTGCTAAAGCTCCGGCGGACAAGCCTCTCCCCGCTGGCAGGGAGAGGGAGGATTCTAAAAACTCCCTATTATCCCTCTTTACGAAAGAGGGATGGTGATGTGTGGGGTACGCGGTGTTTCACCCACTTTACGGTTTATATTATACGTTAATTCCGGTCAAGGCTGAAATACCCGGATCCCGACCCCGTATCGCGGCCCCGATTCATTTCACCCTCAGGTTTCGCTCAGATAGGGAGGGGAATAGGGGGGATTAGCTTAGTTTCTCCCGCATTTTTTCTACAAAAAAGTCGAACTCCGCTTTGCTTTCATAGGGGGGCGGGAATATTTTAGCGTAGTCTATGGATGTTCCGGCGTAGGGGTCGTCCAAATACCGGGGGAAAAGGTGGGCGTGGAGGTGGGGGAGGGTGTTGCCGTGAATTTCCATGTTAATTTTTGTGGCTCCGGTGACCTCCTTGAGCGCTTTGGAGACCTTCTGCACGTCCGTCATATAGCCGATAAAGTCCGGAAGGGGCATATCTTCCAGCGTAACGTAATGCTTTTTACACACGACCTCGCACTTGCCCCAGAGTCGGCCCTGGGCGGCGAGCTGTGATGCCTCGACCCGGGAATACTCCAACTCTTTTATTACCAGAGTATCCGGGGGACCTTTTTCACCGTAGGAACAGACCGGGCATTTTTCCGCGTCCTGCCAGTCCAGGTAGGCGGCGTAGTGGTGGTGAAAGGAGGCGGGGCGGGGGATAGCGACGGGCGGGCGTTTCATCTGGATGGCCGGGACGCCGTTCTCCACGATGGTATTATCATATTCGACGAAGCTGAACCGCTCGTAGAGGACGCGTTCCTGCCGGATGGTCGCCTCGTCCGATTTTAAAATATTGGCGGTTATTTCTGTAGTGTTATCCAGTTGGTTGAGAGCGATTTCCATGAGCTTGCCGCCGACTATCTGAAAATCCGCCCCCTTGGTCACCCCCAGAAAGGTTATGCGGCTGTTGTTCCCGGAGAAAGCGATTATCCCCAGGCAGCGGCCGGAGATGCGGTCCACCGCGATGAAGGCCTCGCGCTGCTCTATCTTGGCCGCCATATAGTCGTCAAAGCCCTCATAGAACTTATCGATGTCCGGGATAAGCTCGCCGACTATATCGTCGGCTTCATAAGCCAGGGCCAGCCAGGCCGGAATATCGTCGGTGGTTACCGCTCTAATTAGCATCTATCTGCCTCTGATATACCGCATGACCGCCTTGCGGTGGTAGATGATGTGCCGCAGGCAGGCCACGGTAAAAATTACCGCCGCGATGATGTGTATTTCCATGGGGTCGCTGTCATGGGTGGCGATGGCCGAGACAACCAGCGCCACGCCGGAAATCATCATGACCCAGATATTTACGCGGTTGGCGATTTCTTTACGGTTAACGGTCATTTTACGCTCACCTTTAAACTGACCCTTTTTCCTCTTATCCCCGCCTGTGCTAAAGCTCCGGCGGACAAGCCTCTCCCCGCTGGCAGGGAGAGGGAGGATTTTAAAAACTCCCTATTATCCCTCTTTACGAAAGAGGGATGGTGATGTGTGGGGTACGCGGTGTTTCACCCACTTTACGGTTTATATTATACGTTAATTCCGGTCAAGGCTGAAATACCCGGATCCCGACCCCGTATCGCGGCCCCGATTCATTTCTTCATACGGGATGGCGACAAAGTCGCTCATACGGGGCAAGCTTGCGTAGGGATGATTTACATTTGGTACTCTGTTTTAAATATTTATTGTTACTTGCCCCTGGCTACCTGTTACTTACCCTACATGGGTATATTGCCGTGCTTGCGGGCGGGGCGGGTCTCTTTTTTATTCCGTAAAGCCTCTAAAGCGGCGATGATGCGGGGTCGGGTTTCTGCCGGCGGTATGACGGCGTTGATGTAGCCCATTTTGGCGGCCACGTAGGGATTATAGAGCAGGTCGCGGTACTCTTCGACTTTTGCCTGCTTGGCCGCAGCCGGGTCGGCCGCCGCCTGGATTTCCTTGTTGAAAATGATGTCCGAGGCCGCTTCCGCTCCCATGACCGCTATCTCCGCCTGCGGCCAGGCCAGGGTGTAGTCCGCCCCCAGCCCCTGGCTGCACATGGCGATGTAAGCACCGCCGTAAGCCTTGCGGGTGATGAGGGTTATCTTGGGCACGGTGGCTTCAGCGTAGCACCAGAGCAGCTTGGCGCCGTGCCGGATGATGCCGCCCCACTCCTGGTGGCTGCCGGGCAGAAAGCCGGGCACGTCCGCAATGGTGAGCAGGGGGATATTAAAGGCATCACAGAAGCGGATAAAGCGGGTGGCTTTATCGGACGCGTTGATATCCAGACAGCCGGCTAAATAGCTGGGCTGGTTGGCGATGATGCCCACCACCTGCCCGTTCATCCGGGCGAAGGCGGTAATCATGTTCATGGCGTACTGGCGGGAAGGCTCCATAAATTCCCCGTTATCCACGATAGCCTTGATAATGTCCTTCATGTTATAGGTCTTGTTGGAGTTAGGGGGGAGGATATCGTTTAAAGACGCATCGGCGCGGGTGGGGGAATCGGTGGCGACCGCGCAAGGCGGCTGTTCCCCGTTGGAGGAAGGGAGATAGCCCAAGAGCTTCTTGATTTCCTCGACGGCCTGTTGGTCATTATCGCAGGCGAACTGGGTGACGCCGCTCCTGGTCATGTGGGTCACCGCCCCGCCCAGCTCCTCGTTGCCGATTTCCTCCCCGGTAACGCTCTTGACCACCGCCGGGCCGGTGATGAACATATAGCTGGTCTTTTTCACCATAAAGACGAAGTCCGTCATGGCCGGGGAATAGACCGCGCCCCCCGCCGCCGGGCCCATGATGGCGGATATCTGCGGGATGACGCCGGAAGCGCCGGAGTTGCGGTAAAAGATATTGCTGTAGCCGTCCAGGGCGTTAATACCCTCCTGGATGCGGGCGCCGCCGCTATCGATAAACCCGACCATCGGGGCTTTGATTTTCATGGCCGTATCCATGATGCGGCAAATCTTCTTGGCGTGCATCTCCCCCAGGGTGCCGCCGCGGGCGGTGAAGTCCTGGGCGAAGGCGCAGACGGTGCGCCCGTTCACCTTACCGAAGCCGGTGATAACGCCGTCCGCCGGTATGGCTACCTTGTCCAGCCCGAAGTTGACGGAGCGGTGCTGCACGAAAAGGTCCATCTCCTGGAAGGTGCCCGCGTCAAAGAAAAGGTCCAGTCTTTCCCGGGCGGTGAGCTTGCCGGAGTCATGCTGTTTCTGGACGCTTTTTTCCCCGCCCCCCGCCTTAAGTTCACCGGTAAGCTTTACCAGCTTTTCATTTTCCTGTCTCAAGTTGATATCACCTCAACAATGCGGTTAAAAACAAGTAAATGATAACATAAGGTGTGTGAAGGGGCAACATGGGGACAAGACCGGGCGGATACTCAGGCGGAAATAGAGACTGCCACGTCACTTTGGTTCGACAAGCTCACCACGGGCGTTCCTCGCAATGACAGTAGGGCGGAGAGGGAGGGGCACGAACCTCTCCCTCTGTTTCTCCCTCTCCGTTGACAGAGAGGGAGAGGATTAATTATTAAGACCTGCGCTGCTGGCTAAAGCTTATTTACCCCTCACCTGACCTCTCCCACAAGGGGAGAGGAAAGTGTGGATTCCGGCCCCCGATTGTCATACGGGGCAAGGCTGCGCGGGAATGACAGTATAGCGTTTTGACCTTTAGGTTATGGTTTTGTGCCGATTCCTCATCTCATACGGCATCCCGCATGCAATCGGGAAGTTTAGATTTTTACCTTCCCCCGTAGCGCTCCTCCGTCCAGGGGTCGCCGTTGATAAAAATCCTCCTCTCATCAAAAAAGTCGGATAGCGGCGAAAGAGATTGAGAGCGGTAATCCAGTGCCGGTTAACCGCCCCGGTTTGTTTATAATGAGCTTTTATTTTTCAGCGGCTTCAGGAGATATTCCAGTCCATTAATTTTTATTTCATATATTGCGGCCAATTGCGCCAGGCGGTCGCGCACCCGGGTGATTACTACTTCGTCCAGAGAGCCGGTCTGTTCCTTCCGGTAGCGGGCAATAAAAGGAACGGTGGCGCCTTCGGCCATAAGCGACTCGATAGAACGTATTTGCCAGAGCTTGACCCCCAGTTCATCAGCGACCCGCGCAGTATTTAGTCCGGTCATAAATCTTTAGCTTCTTCTCATAAATTGATTATTTACCAACTTCCCCCTATCATTGAAGCATTATCCAAGAGTAATATTCAAGCGATGTAACCGGCGCAAGGGTATTTATTCCCCGGGAGGCTTTGCGGGTGCAGGCAGTTCTGGGGAAGACCGCCGGTATAAAGTAAAGTGTTAGTGGATTCGAGAATTATTTTACTGTTGGTTATCATCACCGGCTGGCTGCCGTCAGGGGCGCAGGAAATAGCCAAAGCCGCGGGCGGTCAACAGGTGCTGCGGATTCACCGGGTCGGTTTCTATCTTCTGGCGCAGTGACCATATGTGGGTATCGATAGTTCTTTCGTTGCCTTCATAGTTGAATCCCCATAGCCCTTGCACGATATCGTTCCTCTGGAATATTTTCCCGGCGTTTTTCGCCAGTAATGAAAGTATGGCGGATTCTCTCGGTGTAATGGGCACTACGCTGCCGTCCTGGCGTTTTAGCTGCTTGTTGGCGGTGTCAAGCTGATATTGCCCGATTTTTATCTTGACCGGCTCATCCGGATTTTTCACGGGTGCGGCGTGGCTGGAACGCCGGAGGTGATTCCAGATGCGGGCTAATAATTCCCGACTGTAAAAAGGCTTGGCGATAAAATCATCCGCCCCGAGTTTGAAACAGGCAATCTTGTCATCTTCAGCGGTGTCGGTGGAAATGATGATAATGGGAATATATGATTTTTTACGCATCATTTTGCAGATTGAATGTCCGTGAATATCCGGAAGCTGGATGTCCATAATTACAGCATCGGGATAACAGGCATCGAACAGCATTAGTCCGTCTTTACCGTTTAAAGCGGGAATTACCTTAAAGTATTCCTCGGCCAGCGTCATCTTTATCTGTGACAGTGAAGGCTCGTCGCCGTCGATACAGAGTATTTTCTTCCGCTCTATGGTCGCGCTCATACGCTTAAGACCATCCGGTCCCCGCTGTAGCTGTCCGGTGCTTCGTGCCATGAATTCATTTTTCTTTATTCTCCAAGAATCCAGTTGCGCCTGTTTTTCAGATATTCTTTTGTTTCCGGCTGTTGCGGGTTTTTAAAAACCTGTTTCGTTTCTCCGTACTCGACCACCCTGCCGTCGGCCATAAAGACCAGAAAGTCGGAGATATTCAGGGCGTCGCTCATATTATGCGTGACCAGTACCTGCGTGTACTCGGTTTTCATCTTTAAAATAGTGGACTCCAGCTGGGCGGTGGACACGGGGTCCAGGGAAGAAGAGGGTTCATCGAGCAGTATTACTTCAGGCGAAACGGACAGGGTACGCGCGATGCACAAACGCTGCTGTTGCCCCAGTGAAAGCTCCAGCGCGCTGTCTTTAAGCCTTCCGCACAGTTCGTCCCACAGGGCGGCTTTCATCAGGCTGCTTTTCACGATTTCCTTGTGGTCGTATTTCCGGTTTCTGTCCGCTTTAAGGCCGTATACAACGTTGGACTGGATAGACATTGGAAACGGGTTCGGTCTCTGAAAAACCATCCCCACCCGCCGCCGCAGCAGAATAGGGTCAATCTGACGGATATCCATGCCGTCCAGCAGGATACTGCCCTTCACTTTACAGGAATTACTCATCTCATTGAGGCGGTTTAGACAGCGCAATAAGGTGGTCTTGCCGCAACCGGATGGGCCGATGATGGCGGTAACCGCGCCCTTTTCTATATTAAGGTTGATGCCCTTGATTACGGCGGTGCCGCCATAATACACGTAAAGGTCCTTAATCGTTATACAAGCGGTCATATTATACCTTCCCGGTTTTACTCTTATAGCTTCATCAGGGCATCCGCCATCACGCTACGCCTGATACCTTTTGGAGTAAGCGCGTTTAAGTATCAGCGAAGCCACGCCGAAGCTGAGGGTAATGATTATCAGCAACAAAGCCGCTGAATATTC
The DNA here is from genome assembly GCA_041652735.1 of Dehalococcoidales bacterium. Lineage (NCBI taxonomy): Bacteria > Bacillati > Chloroflexota > Dehalococcoidia > Dehalococcoidales > Dehalococcoidales bacterium. The sequence goes on from JBAZGT010000009.1 coordinate 22,485, forward strand.
GTAGCCCACCATCGTATCACGGAAAGACTTGGGCCCGCCGAAGTTTACATTGAAAATCAAATGGGAAAGTGATATTACTTCAGAAAAAGGCCCGACCCCCGCTTCCCCGGTTGTAGCCATGAAGATCAATATAGATACGCTTCCGGCAGCCTCAGCGCATCCCAGCAGCCATCCCGTAATGATGTTGGGCATACTCCACGGTAATAAGATATGAGTAAAAGTGTATCCCTGGGAAGCTCCCATCGCCAGCGAGCCTTCCTTCAGATGCAGCGGCACGGAGCGCAGGCCTTCTTCCGTGGCGCTGGCTATTAGCGGGATGACCAGCATGGATAGAAATATGGCCGAAAGGATAAACGACCCGTGGGCGATATGCTCGTAGCCGTTGGCATCCCGGTAATAGCCGGTAATAAATTTGGCGAGGGGGAAATCGTAATTATTCTCGGCCACTCTCACCAGGCTGTAAGCCGTGATGCCCAGAATAAAAACAGAAACACCGCGCAGCGCCGTGGTACAAAAGCGTATTATCCCGGCGCTTTTTCCGGCATACTCGCTGATAAAGGCGCCGGTCCCGATACCCACCGGGAGAGAAATTATGGACACCAGTATTATCAGCAATAATGTACCCAGGATATGGTTGCTCATCCCGACCTGCTTGCTGGCCTGGTCGTATGAGCTGGTGATAACCTGCCAATCAAGCTGCGGAACGCCTTCTATCATTAACCGGATTAACACCAGCAGATAACAAATGAGAACGATTAATACCGGGAAGACAATCACCGGGTATCTCGCTAAATCTTTCGCGCTTGGCGTCGCTCCCTTCAGAAAGAACAGCGCGTAGCTGAAAACAGGCAGCGCTGAAGCTAAAATAAAAACGGCGGAAACCACCGAACGATTTATGACGGCCTGACCGAGATTATAGTTTCCCACGCCCACCCCGCCCATGTTGAATGTCTCCGGTATCAGGCTGATGATAACGGGATATATCACCGCTAAACCCGTTAAGAACATCATCTTTTTTGATATAGTATTTCTGATAATCCGGCTGGTAAACATTAACAGCAGATTGGCTGACGCCAGGATTATCAGCAGCGGAATAGTGTACATATCAATTGTGTTTAGACTGATTGACAGGAAACCTATAACCAGGGCGGCTGAAGACACCAGCAAAACCATGCCGGGGATGATTTTATGCCATAACCCGTTCATTCCGTTTTTAAAATGCGGAGCCGTGGCGGTTGGGGATATTGTCGTGCTCACTTGATTGAAACCTTTTTAAGTCTTGAAGTTATTATCGTCAGCAGTATCATGATGCCGAAGGCTATTATCAGCAGAAAAAGCGCCGTAAGATAAGCGACCGCGCAGTCATAACCTTCACATGACCCGCGTACCTGGAAACCGCCCGCCAGGTTGGCGGCGCTGGATGTCAGGGTGGGTGTTGATTCCAGGATGTCCCATAACGGATTGGTCATGTCCGGCGCGGCCGCCGGTCTTTCATAGCCGATGGCGAAGGTGACGATAATCAGGTCGCCGATTGCTTTTAAAGACCCCAGGCTTATGGCGGAAATAATGCCCGCCATTGAATTAGGAAGAGTAATGTGCCATAAGGTATGCCACCGGGACATACCCAGGGCCAGGGAGCCTTCTTTAAGCTCACGGGGGACGTTCTTTATCGCGTCATCGATCAGCGGCGCCATAAATGGAATAATCATCAATGCCACCATGAGGCCGCCGAGGAGGGTGTTGTTATTGAGCGAGAACTTGGGCTTCATAATCAGCTCCACGAATACCACCATCAGCAGGGCGTACACTATCGGCGGTATTCCGGATAGCAGCGTGAGCGCGTTCCGTATGGAGCGGCTGACAACACCGAGGCGGAACTCGGATGATATTACGGCCAGCGCCAGGGAAGCCGGCAGGGCGATCCCCAGGGCAAGTATTACCACCATGACCGTGCCCCAGATAGCCGGCAGCATGCCGTAGACATGAGTGGAAGCGGTGAATTTTCCCACGAACTCCGTGGAGAATATTTCTCCTATCCCGATACCTTTGATGGCCGGCATACTCTGCCAAACCGTCAGGCTGATAACCGCCAGCAGCATCAGGACGGGTACCGCGGTCAGCAGAAAAGAGATGCCTTTGGGCCAGGACCTCATCCAGGGCCTGGTCTCGCCGAATATGGAGTTCAGGTGAGGCATGCCGTCCTAAGACCGCTTTCCTTTTCTTACCACGATAGCGATTACCACCCCGACCACCACCACGCCGGCCACTACGCCGATGACGATGCCGGTGGGGAATGAAGAGTCTTTTTCCGCCTGGCTATCAGTTCCCGGCTGGCTGGTTCCCGGCTGACTATCGGTAGCCCCGGACGCGGAACCCGCCGTGATTACGGCATCGCTTATGACCAGCTCCGGCGCTTTTACGCTATTATAGCCATCCAGATCATAGACGCTGGCGGTGATATCGACTGACCCCGTGCTGTCTTTAAGATTGCTCGTAGCTATGCTTATATCGGCCTGTCCGTTAGCTATTACTTCAAAAGAATAACGGGCTATAACGCCGCTCCCTTTTACCCCGCTGAAAGAGGCGATGCCGATGATATCCACATAACCTATATCATTGTATATACCGGACTCGATTGACGGCAGGTCCGGCATGCTGGGCCCGGTTATCATGCTGTCCGGGGGGAAAAGAGCGTCCGCCGGCATTTCCACGGCTTTACACTTTAGTATTTTAGAGCTGAAACTCAGGGCGAACTGTACGCCGGAGCAGTCATAGTCGCTGGGAAGCTGCAAATAGACATCGACATCGAATTTGTCTCCCTTGGAAACCTGTAAATCGGATTGAATGCCCGCGGCTGCTGTGTCCGTATCAACACTTAATTGAAATCCTGTTTCCGCCATTACCGGCTGGGAGAGCAGTCCCAAGCCCAGCAGGATTACACCCATAAGGCTGATTACTTTTATCTTTATTTTTCCTGGCATTTCTTTTTTCCTTTCTAACTTTTTTCCCCTGTTTGCTTACCGCTATCTCGCCTTTTTCCTGCAGGCCAGCAATAAATACATCACGATTCCCGCTCCGAATATCGACACCAGAATCAGCATCAGCGTAGACCAGGGAAATGCTTTTATTGCTGCCGCGAGCGCCGGCGGAGCCGCCACCGTATAGTAGACCTTGGTGGTGGCATCCAGGTCAAAAAACGCCCCCTGTACTCCGGTGACCCGGTGAGCGCTGATATATGCCAGATAAGTGCCCGGCTCGGTATCGGGCGGTAATTCCAGCGTCAGCTGTATGGATTGTTCTCCGCTGGGTTTCAGCAGGAACGGTTCTTGCGGATTAATGCGTAAATAATCGCCTGATTTGTATTTAGCGGCGTTTGTTTCCGATATTTCAGCGATGAAATAGCCGTCTACCTTTCCGGGATTCAGGACGATAATATTGGGTAACCTGTATATTTTGCCGCTTTCGAGCGGCTCATCGACACGCACTATGCCGGGCACGATGCCTACGCCCATTTCAGTCCCGCCCCTGGCCGGGAACGGGCTCATCTGTATACTTATAATCACCAGTAAAATGGCCGCGGCCGCCTGGATAAATTTGCCCGCTATGTTCTTCTTATGGGTTTTCATGGGTGGTCGCCTGCAAAGAAATACGTATATTGTGTGGATTGGGGTCTACCGAGTAGGTAGGCATGAAGATTTTTAGGTCGAAGGTTGCGGTCTGGTCCGGCTTCAGGGCCTGAATCAGCGGCTGATAATCACGCTTCAGGTTAATCCACGTGGTATTACTGTTCAGGCGCACCTGGTGAGAATACTGTTCATCGCCCGGCGTATCGGCGAGGTACCAGGTGATGCCGTTGTCCCTGGTAGCGTCGGAGCTTTTTATATCGATATCGATGGTAACTTCGCCGGTATTCTTGACCGTTTGCGTGTCCCACATATCCACGGTACTGCGGGAACCGCCGAATTCTATCGTGCCGTATTCTATTAACCCGTCATCGACGGAAAAACTGATGATAACGGCGGCGGCGACGGTGCAATTGATATTCACTTCAGCGGCCATATACGGGTCGCTGACGGAGCCGGTGTTATTATTTTCCAGGGCTTCCGTAACGGCATCTTCATAATCTACGTAGATTTCCACGATATCTGAATCGCCGGAAACCGTAAATACATAATTCTGGAAGTTGCCTTCCAGTTCAGCGCCGATACCGAGACTACTGACCGTCTCGGTAATCTGCGGAGAGCTCGAACCGTCCACAAAAGCGCCCACTTTAAAGGCAGGCGCTTCAAGACTGCCCTGGTTCTTGACCGTGTAATTTATCCGGTAGGCCAGCTGGCCTTCATCCAGTTCCTTGGCTTCAAAATCGGTCAAAACCAGGTCGGCCATCTGGGGCCATATATAGACGGCCGTGTTATTGTTTTCCGATGACTCTTCCACGATGCCCGTGCCGTCACACTTCAAGGTTATCGCGTCCACGGTATCTGATAGCGTCACCTCCAGGCCGTTGAAATTCCCCTGGTAGGAATCGCCGGCTGCCAGCACAGGTACCGTCTCGGTGGCCAGCGCCTGGGTCTGGTTATCGATAAATAATTGGGCCTGTGATGCCGCCGCATCGGCATCGCCCTGGTTGGTGATGGTGTAATCAATTGAGTACAGACCCGTTTCCTGGTCCAGCCAGGCAGCCGCCAGGTGGGTAATGGCCAGGTCCGGCATCGGCTCGCCGGTGCCTACCGTCACGGTCCCGTTTTGAATGGTCATTTGCGATTCCGGGGGCAGGGGCGGCGGCGGCGACTGCAATAGCGCATCGGAACCATCCTGATTGGATATGCTGCTGCCGACGATATTGATATCCGTGGTACCGTTGGTGATGGCTTTGAACGTATAACGCGCCATCACACCGCTGCCGTGAGCGGTAGTGGTAAAGGAACTGGGGCCGGTATTATTCGTCTGGCCGGGTGTGCTTACGTCAAAAGCTACAAAAACCTGGAATGAGGGGGCGGGATAAAGGTAGAAGCTATCGCTCCCCACGTTCACGGCCTGGCATTGGATTATGCTTGGGTCCCAGGTTAGCTGGGCGCAGGCGCCGCATGACTCATAGCCGCCGGCCAGTTTTATCCAGAGGTCCACATTAAAAGTGGTCCCGGCGGTGATAATAGTACTGGATTGGATATCGCCATCGCCGGAGGCGACGCAATCGATACTGATACTGGGAGCCGGAGGGGCGGCATCGGCCAAAACAGGCTCCGCTTTACGGCTGACGCCCAGTCCCAGGCTTAAAACCGTTACCAGTATCAGGCCTATTTGAAAAACAAGTCTTATTTGCGTCCTGGTCAATAACATACTCTACTCCGATTGTTTATCTTCCCCGCCTACGGGAAACGATTATAAATATTGTCATGCCCACGGTTACTACGGAGGCGAAGACCGCTATCATGGTATACCACGGGAAAGCCAAGACCTTTTCCTGTTCCATGTCGCCCAGCACTGCGGTGTTGCCGTAATCACGGAGCAGCCTTTCCTGCTCATCCGGCGGCAGGGTTGGCGTTGCCTCTTCTTTTAAAGGCTCCAGCACTTCAAATTCAGCTTCCCGGCTGTCTATAAGCTCATCTACCGTATTTCCGCTAGCATCGGCGGCGGGATGGTATACGCTGGATTTCATCCTGTATTTCCCGGCCGGCAGTCCTTCCTGTAATGTCTGGGTAAAGCGGAAGGAGAACTCGGGAACGATTGAACTCGTGGTGAGTGAAGTATTGCTGGAGATTACCATTTCCCCGCTGGAATTACGTATCTCTAACGCGTTATAAGCTTTATAATGATGGTTTCCCGTGTTTTTTACGATTGTCTGAATCGGTATAGGCTCACCGGATGGCACGGTTTCCGCCATCAGGTCGGTTATCTCGCCTTGATGTGTGAGCCCGGCGTTTACCGGCGTTAAGATAACCGGGACCTTTATTCCCTGAGCGAAATCCATGCTTTCCATGGAGCTTTCCGGGTAAGCCAGGACGTAAATAAGGGCATACAACGTGCCGTCTTCATTAAAATCATCCGGTATTTTTATGGTGAATTTGGCCTCTTGTTCCTCGCCGCCCTTCAGGGTGAAAGAGGCGTTTTCTATGTTGCTTATATAAGGAAGGGCGGTAAAGGGGGAAATATCGTGGATTTCGTCCAGTACTTCGTAGATGCCGTCCAGGTTTTGCCCGAAACCGGCTGATAAGATATTGACTATCAGCGCCGGGTCATTGGCCTTACTTGAAACGAATATCTCGTGGGTGTATGACTGCCCGGCCTGGACATCGATATCACAGATGCCGTTGCGGACACGCAGCGACGGGCCATCCGCCTGGACCGGAATGACGCCCAGGAGCTGTAGCCCCAAGCCCAGTAATAATACGATAATTGGCGATATTATTTTCTTCATCAATACTGATTATACCGGTATGTTGTTAAGGTTCTATCAATACGCCGTTAAAACGTAGTTAAGAGTTTTTAAAATATTTGTTAGGTATATAGTAAGGTGTCCCGGGGTGATACAGGATTTTCTCCCCAAAAAAGAAGGAGGGATGGACTGAAATAGTCCACCCCCCCCCGCGTTATACGGAATTGCCGGTGTTTAGAAAACTACCCCGGCGTTGAAGGTTACGCATATGTAGTAAACGTTACCGTTGGTTAGCATGGCGTCAGCCCACTCCACTTCCTGGCTGAAAGTAATCTGGAAATTTTCGCCCAGATTGCCGTTTTGCCCGTCAGTGTCGCCTTCGCAAATCATCCCCGGCCCCGCCAGTATCACGGTGAAACTGCCGCACTTGATGATCATGGCATGGTTCAATTTTTCCGGGTTATCAGCGAAAGTGCTGCCGTTCCATTCGGTCATAAAGCCGTTGGAAATGGAATCTGCATCGCTGACATCTACCTGCCAGGGAACGTTGCTCTTGATGTTCAGTGTGCCGCTAGCCGTGTTGATGCCGATGGTAAGGTGCCAGGAATCGATATCACTCGGACTGGTAAGCTCGATATCGGCCATGACATTACCGTTGATATCCGTCGTGTCGGAATCGCTTTCATAGGATATCAGGTTGGTTTTGATGTTGTTGCCCTCATTGGACTCAACAACCAGGCCGGTGCTGTCCGCGGTGATGGTGATGATATCGTAAATACCCACCAGGTTGAAAGGCCCGACGGCGGTATAGGTCTTCTTCTGTCCGGCCGCCAGGCCGCCGGTTACCGTCACGTTTTTGGTCTGGGCGGGGTCGCCATTGCTCACGGAAACGATGAATTCCGGGGCGGCCAGGTCGCCGATGTTTTCCACCGTGAAATTAACCCGGTAAGAAACTCCATCGGATATCCAGGTCTCCGCCTTGTAGTTGACGACGATGTCAGGAAGACCGAACAGGTCGGTGGCGGTGTTGTTGTTTTCGTTCGACTCCGTGATATCCATGATGTAGTCGGCGATGACGGTTATTTCATCGGAGCCGTCGGATAGGGTGAAGGGGCCCTTGGTGATATTGGCGCTCGCGCCGCCCACCAGGTTGTTGGGGAACTGGGCGAGAGTAATGAAAGCGCCGTCAATCAGGATACCGCACTGGTTGGCTTCGTGCGCGGTAGCCGTGCCGCCGCCGATGTTCTTCACGGTGAAAGAGATGTTGTAGGTCCCGCTACCCTGGTCTACCCACGTTTCATTAAGGTTTTCGATGGTCAGGTCAGGCAGGGTGGAGGCGGTGATGTTTACGCTGTCGTTATAAACATTCAGGTCAGGTTCGGTAATGGGATTGCCCACATCATCGGAGAGGCTGGGGGTGATGAGGCTGATGGCGGCAACGCCGGCGGCCTTCGCTTTGAACTCGTATCTCATGAAGACCTTATTGGTGGAGCTGTCGCCGGGCAGGTAAAGCAGACCGGTGATAGCTACCTGGCCGGTAGTGTTATTGATGCCGCCGTTGGCAATGGTCGGAAGCTCCGCCAGGGGGCCTACCACGAGGGACGGAGGGACCGGATATTTGTAAGGAGCCCCGCTCCCCACGGTTACGGATTTGCATTCCAGTTTATTCTGGTCAAAAGAGAGCGCCGCCGCGGCGCCGGAAGAAACGAAGCCGCTGGGTACGGTCACCTCGACATCTACGTTGAAGGTAGAGTAAAGGTCGGCGTTGGTCGGGGCGTTGACCGTCATGGCATAAGCGGCGAAGATGCTGGTCATGGTGTTGTTGGTCTCGTTTTCTTCGGTGATGTCTTCATTACTATCCGCGAAGACGATGATAGTGTCCGTGCCGCCGGTCATGGTAATGGGCCCGACGGTCTGTACGGGAGTGCTGGCGCCAGCCGCCAGGTTGCCCAGGGTTACGGAGCCGGCAGCCGGGGTGATGTCCGGGTCGCTGTCCGGGTAAACGCCGGTTATCCAGCTGCTGGTGATATCGGCCGCGCCCTGGTTCTTGACGACGAACTTGACCTGGTAGGTGCCCGCATCCGGGTTTATCCATTCCGCGTACTGCTGGGTGACGATCAGGTCCGGTCTAGGCTGGGCCACGGTGATGGAACCGCCCTGCACGTTCAGGCCGGATCCCTGGAGAATAGGAGATTCGCCACTAGGGTCCGACACGCTGGCGCCGACGATGTTGATGTTGGTGCTGCCCGCGCCGATGGCATGGAAGGTGTACCGGGCCATCACGCCGCTGCCCTGGGCGGTGGCGGAAGAGGAGCTGGGGCCGGTATTATTCGTTTGCCCCGGGGTGGTCAGGTTGAAGGCAACGGCTAAGGAGAATGGCGGAGACGGGAAAAGATAGGGGGCGGCGCTGCCTATAGTCGCTGCCGTGCACTCCAGCACAGCCGGGTCCCAGGTGAGCTGGGCGGCCGCGCCGGCGGACTCAAAGCCGCTTTCAAGTGATACCCATGCGTCTACATCAAAAGACTCACCGATAGCTACCGTTCTGGTCTGCTGTATGTTTCCATCGCCTGAGACGGTGCAATCAATGCTCATGCTCGGCGCCGCTGGCGGTGCGTCAGCGTAGGCGGCGGCGGCGGGGAGCAAAAATGCAGTGAGAGTCACTATCCCGGCGGCAGCTAAACTGATAGCTTTTGCCCTTATTTTTTTAAGAGAGCTATTCAATTTGTTCCCTCCATTATTTTTTCTTGTTCTGGTTGTCAGTTTGATAAGCCCAAATTATTTTTACTGGGGGGCGATCCACGAGCGCCCGAGTCTCTTGCCGACGACGACGACATCACCGATATCCACGGCGCCGTTGCCGTTAGCGTCCTTGTGATTGGTGGGATACCAGCCGGACTGCCCGAGCGCGCGTCCGACGACGACGACGTCACCGATGTCGCAAGCCCTGTTATTGTTCTGGTCCCAGTACAGGGTCTGGGTTACGGCGGTTATGGCATCGTTGGTGGGTAGTTTGACATACCCCTCGTCAACAACGATAGCCTGGCCCTCGGAGCTAAGTATCCAGTTGACGTAATCAAGGGCTTCAAGCTTGTAGGTGTTGCCGCCGGTCCTGTCAAAATCCGGGTGCCGGGTGTATAAGTAAAGGAGACGTGACAGCGGGTAGGTGCCGTTACCCACGGTGGTCTGGCTGCACTGTATGGGAGTGCCGCTGCTGTTCTGGACGGGAATAGTGGTAATTCCGGGAGTAGTGAGGAAACCGAGACCGCAGTAACCTATCTGCGATTCCTCGTGCGTGGGCGCCGGTGATTCTACCATGCCGGCGATGGCGCTCGCCATGGTGTCATTGCTTTCCAGCCTGTTAAGGCCGGTAGCATCCACCGCTAGCTCTTCTCCCGCTTCGGTGGCGGAGCCTATCAGGCTCAGGAATGAAGACCGGGTGCCGGAATCTGTAATCCTGGCGCGCGGGATGATGGGATATAGAGACCCGTGAGTACCGGTATACCCTGAAAGGCTGTCCCAGTATACTATATCGTTGCCCTGGTAGATATTGTAAAGTTCCACCTTGGTAATGGAAGTGACGCTGCCGTGGATATAAGCGGAAAGTCCGTCGTTTACGATGACGGCGATTCCGTCCCAGGCTATCTTGGTTTCAAAGACCTTGTTGATATCGTAGCTTGATTCCAGTACTTTGGAACGCATGGCGATATCGCACTGGGCGGGTTCGGTGAAGAGGGCTACGGAGCCCTGGCCGGAACCGCCGCCCTGGTATTGCAGGTCGATGTTGGGGAAGTCGGACTCGAATTGAATTTCGCTGCCGTTTACAATGGGATAAACGGTGGTGGAACCTTTTAGTAGTATACCGACCGGGGCGGCCAGCGCCGGGATAGAGGTTACGAGGATGACACCGAGCATCAAGAGGACGCCCAACAGTGCCAATAAAGACTTCTTGCCTTTCAATTTAATCAATTTTCTCCTCCATATTGTTTTATCGGATATTCTCTTTGCTGAAAAATAACATTAGCAACTCCGCTGAACTATCACCCCCTTTACATAATCACGCTCCAGTATTTTCTTCCCCTCTTGAGCATAAATAATTGTTGTTAGGGCATCATCTAGACGCCGTGAAAATTGTGTAAAGAATGGGTTAATTTTTAGTTAATATTCCGGGTTAATGAATACTTGAGTCTGGTTATTTGGCGTTGACCAAAAGCGTGATATTCTAGATAAAAAAACGCCCCGGTCTTTTTACTGACGGGGCGCTGGATATGCCGGGTGAACGGGCTGTTTTAGCCTAACCTGAAATAGCCTTCCCTTTCCGCGATGGCCTGCCCTTCCGGCCCCTGGCAAAAGTCCAGGAAATCACGGACACAAGACTTGACATTACCGCGGGTCAGTAATAAAAGCCTTCTGGTTATGGGATAGGTGCCGTCCTGGAGGGTTTCCAGTGAAGGCTTTATGCCGTTCAGCGTCAGCACTTTGACCGAATCATCCGCGTAAGCCAGGGATACATAGCCTATCGCCCGCAGGTCTTCAGCGATAACGGTACGCAACGCGCCGTTGCTGGCCTGCAGGATGGCGGTATCCGCGAAATAGGTGCCCGGCAAGACCGTCTCCAGGAAAGTCTGCTGCGTGCCGGAGCCTTCCTCGCGGGAGACCACGGTAATCTTACCGGACATGCCGCTGACTTCACTCCAGTCCGTAATTACCCCGGAGAATATATCCCGCAGCTGCTCCATGGTCAGTCCCGTTATCTGGTTTCCCGGGTTGACGATAACGGCGATGGAGTCTATGGCGATAGGGTACTGCTTGACCGGCTTGGCCTCGCTTTCCGTCAACTCCCGTGAGGAGGCCCCTATGTCCACGATGCCGTTGCATACCGAAGAAATACCGCTGCTGGAACCGCCCCCGGCGACAGTGATTTTTACGTCCGGGTGCAGTCCCATGTATTCTTCTGCCATCACTTCCATCAGCGGCTGGACCGTCGTCGACCCGCTCTCATGTATTGTTGTTTCCCCGCTGCTGCATCCGGGCGCCGCCAGCATCAGGCAAATAATGACGATGGCGACTATCGACTTTAGATTTTTCATTGGCAGTCCCCTTTTTGGCTATTAATACACATTAACCGGTGATGCGCTTGACGCTTCTCTGGTTTATAGCGTGCCGTTTCCCGGACCATAAAGCCACGCCGTTTTCAGCCGTTATCCGGTGTATCGCCCAATTTCCAGATACAATTCCAGATACGCTGATGCTCATTGATATAAGCAAGCGGGATATTGCTGATTTGTGTCACCTTCAAGGCATAGGCGCAGCTGCGGGCGATATCACAGAGTTTTTCGCCCTCTTTCTTCGGGCCTTCCACGGACAAAGTAGAGCCGATTTTCCTTATAACCCAGGTGCGGCCAGCCTCGTCCTTAAATACTTTTACTCTCATTCGCGGATATATTTACACCATTTTCTTATCTAAGCATAAGGCCGGGAGTTTAAGGATGGGTCAGGGTTTTGTTATAAGATTATTATATTTTTTTAAATATTTGGTTAAAGCACGGCGGGCGGTAAAAATCCCTTGCCGGATGTCTCCCCTCCCCGCGCTGGACATAAGCCTGAAGAATCAACCGGTTTGTTAGCTAATTGTTACTTTTGCGCCCCCCTTGTTTACTAATTTGTTACGTAGTCTGAATACAATTAGGTTATGGGTTGAACAACTAGAGCAATTTGTAGCTGTGAGGTCCTGAGAATATGAGCATCAGAGTTTACTTTCTGGCGTTATCAGCCCTGGGTATGTCGGCTTTCCTGCTGCTGCATTTCGGTTTGATACTGATTTACGGACAATTCTTGATATTTGAATCTAACCTGCCGGTACTGATACTGGAAATAGGTTTAACCGCGGCTATCATGATATTTGGATTTTACTGCGTGATTTCTGAGCTGAAAAAAGGCCGGAATATATAAATATATAATAGGTAACAACCGCGGTATTCAGCCGGTTGCATGGCCGCCTCCCGGCGTTAACGGCGCCAGGCATGATTGACCGGCGGTAAAAGATGTTTTCCGCGCCTTTCCCCCCCGCCCCTTTTCAGGTACGGGCCAGGTTTTGCGCTTTGAGTTACCGCCCCCCGTAACGCTCTTCCGTCCAGGGGTCGCCGTGCATGTGGTAACCGGCTTTTTCCCAGAATCCCGGCTCGTTCTTGGCCTGGAACTTGAGGCCGGTAAGCCACTTGGCGCTTTTCCAGAAGTACAGCCGCGGCACCACCAGGCGCACCGGGCCGCCGTGCTCGTCGGAAACCGGCTGGCCGTCATGCTTGAGGGCGAAGAGCGCGTCATCCGCAAAAAAGTCGGACAGCGGCAGGTTGGTGGTAAAGCCACCCTCCCCCTGCACCATGACGTATTTGGCGTCCGGCTTTATCGCCACCAGGTCTTTAATAGCGGAGGTGGCTACCCCTTCCCAGGTGTTGTTATAGCGCGACCAGGTGGTAACGCAGTGGATATCGGAAAAGACTTCAACGCGCGGCAGGGCGGCGAGCTCGCTGTAGGTGACGGCGCGCTCCCGCGCCACCAGCCCGGTGATTTTAAGCGTCCAGTCCTCCGGTTTGATATGATACACCTTGCCGTAGTGCAGCACCGGCCATTTTTCCGTGAGGCGCTGCCCCGGGGGGAGGCGGTTTTCCCTTAAGGTATCCGGGCTGATAATTTTAATAATATCGCTCATAATTTAATGATAGCACTCCTTCACATAAAGTAAATCCACCCGGCATGAAGTTTTTATGACACTTTGAGGCTGACAGGAGAGGATTTTATTTAAGGCGGGGAAAAGAAGAGGGGGGTAAGGGGAGGCTTTTTTATAGCTTGGCGGCGTTATGCTATAATACATACTCAGGACGTTAATAAAACATGGCAGGAACAAGACACAAGGCCAGGACGCTCGCCCTACAGGCGCTATACGAGGTGGACGCCGTAGCCCGCCCGCCGGAAGCGGTAACGGAACGCCTCATCGCCGACACCACGCTATCCGCGGAAAACGCGGACTTCGTCCGGGAGCTGGTAAACGGTGCCGTAAGCAACCGGGAAGAGATAGACGGCAATATCCGCAAGTTCGCCCCGGCCTGGCCGCTGGAGCAGATGGCCGTCATTGACAGGAACGTCCTCAGACTTGCAATCTTTGAAATATTATATAATAATAAAGTACCGGTCAAAGTAGTGGTAAATGAAGCGGTTGAGCTGGCCAAGACCTTTGGCAGTGAAAATTCGGCCAAGTTCATCAATGGTGTTCTGGGGTCGGTTAGCGCCCTCACCAGCCGCTAGCAAGCTCAAAAAAAGGGGGGAAATGTGGCAAGTGTCTTTGAAAAAATAAAGGCGATGGTAGTGGAGCAGCTCGGTGTCGATGAAAAGGACGTCGTGCCCACAGCCAGCTTTGTTGAAGATTTAGGCGCCGATTCTCTGGACCTGGTGGAACTGATTATGTCCCTGGAAGAAGCCTTCAGCACTCCGGAAAAGAAAGTGGAAATACCGGATGAAGCCGCGGAAAAAATCATCACGATCCAGGACGCCATCGACTACATCAAGGAACAGGGAGTAGAGTAAAACCCGACTGTCACGGCGAGTCCAGCGACGCGCCGTTTTTTTATACCAGTAAAGTTTAAATCCCCCTGGCCCAGGCCACGGCGTTGGTGAATATCTGCAAGCCGTAAAGGTCCGGCCGCTCTTTCTCCCGCGTCCAGCGGGGGTGCTGCGTCCAGCGGATAAAGTCCTCCGGGTGGGGCATCAAGCCGAAAATGCGGCCCGTGGCATCACAGATACCGGCGATGTCACTGACCGAGCCGTTGGGGTTGGCGGGATAGCCGGGGGCCAGCTCTCCCTTTTCATTAACGTACTGCACCACGATATTGAGCTTTTCCAGCACGCCCGGCGCCGCCGCCAGCTTACCCTCCCCGTGAGCGATGGGCACGTACATACTCTTTATCCCCCTGGTAAAAACGCAGGGGCTTTTCTTGTTCACCTTGAGATAGACCCAGCGGCACTCGAACTTGCCGGAATCGTTATTGGTAAGCGTTACCGGCTGGGGGCCCTGCCCCTCGATGCCGGGGAGGATGCCGGTCTTCACCAGCACCTGGAAGCCGTTGCAAATGCCCAGCAGCAGCCGCCCGTCCGCGACGAATTTCTTAATGTCCTCCCCCAGGCGCAGCCGTATCTCGTTAGCCATAATGCGCCCGGCGGAGATATCATCGCCGTAGGTAAAGCCGCCGGGAATGACGGCGATGTGGTAATCAGACAGGGATTTTTCTTTGCGGAAAAGCTCGGTGACCAGCGCCGCGTCCACTGATGCGCCGACCATCTCTAAAGCGATCCGGGTATCCACATCACGGTTGGTACCGGGCGCCCGCAGCATTAAGACTTTAACTGTATTCATATTAGTTCCTCACCGTATCGAGTTACTACTCAGCCGATGCCTGCCTTAGCATCAAATACTTGACATATTAGTGATATTTTAGTATAATAATTAATGAATTTCGATGGAAGGGTACGTCATAAGGTTCCGTCCTTATGAAGTCCCCTTTCTTTTTTATATTCCAGATTACTCCGGCAATTATCAATAAAATATACTCTTTCTCTGCCAGCCTTTCTTAACAATTTTGAGCACAAAGCCAGGCGCGGGGCTAACACGCATCCCAGCTTTCCTTCTTCACGCAAGTAGTTGACCAGACAATAAAAATCGCCATCACTGCTCACGATTATCGCTTTTTCGTAGTTGTTAAAGTCTATCATCGCCTGTAATACCAACTCGGCGTCACAATTGCCTTTAACTCTTCCATCCGGTGTTTGCAGGATAGGTTTGAAAATCAGGATAAATCCCGCGGACTGTAAAAAAGTATAAAGCGCCGTGTTTTCCGGTATGTATCCAAAAAAGTAATAGGCCTTACCAACTCCATAATGTTCACTCAGGTAGATTCTGAAACGGCGGTAGTCCAAATCCCAGCCAATCCTTTTCATGGTCTGGTGAATATTGGTGCCGTCAATAAACGCGTAGTTAACCTGCGGCTTTTTCAATCCCGCCTACCATCTCAGGGGTTTCTGCCAGGCTTCTTTAAGCTCGGCGATATCCGCGGTCAGGATAATTTTACCTTTGCGGCCGGTTATCTCCAGCTTTTTATCCTTCATCACCCGCCCGATTTCCGCGCAGGCCACGCCGGAGAGGGCGCTTTCAAAGTCTTTTTTGTCTTTGGGGGCTACTTCCACCAGGAAACGGGTGTTGGATTCCGAGAACAGAAGATAGTCGTCACGGGCAACGGTTTCACCCAGCGGCACGTCTTTCAGTTTTAAAGCCATACCCAGCCCGCCGGCAAAGGCCATTTCCGCCGCCGCCACGCCTAATCCCCCCTCGGAAAGGTCATGGCAGGCTTTGACCAGCCCGTGCTGCATCGCGCCGGAAAGGGCATTCATTAATATCTTGCCTTTGGCCGCATCGACTTTGGGCACGCTGTTGCCGATGAAGCCGTGCGCGGCGTAGTAATGCGAGCCGCCCAGCTCGTTATAGGTAGCGCCGACGATGTAAATAAGGTCGCCGGCGTTTTTGCAGTCCATGGTGACCGCCTTGCTGACGTCTTCCATGACGCCCATGGCGGAGATGAGCAGGGTGTGGGGGATGCAGATGGTGCCGGCGCCGGTATCGTACTCGTTATAGAGGCTGTCCTTGCCGGAGATGAAGGGCGTGCCGTAAACGGTGCCGATATCATAGCAGGCCTGGGCCGCCCGCACCAGCGCGCCGAGGCGGTCCGGCTTTTCCGGGTTGCCCCAGCAGAAGTTGTCCAGCAGGGCGAGCTCGTCCAGGGTGCCGCCCACGGCGATGACCTGCCGCAGCGCCTCGTCAATGGCGGAGGCCGCCATCCAGTAGGTATCGATATCGCCGTATTTGGGGTTGATGCCGTTGGAGACAACGATGCCTTTAGGGGAATCGGCCAGGGGCTTGATGATAGCCGCATCGCCGGGGCCGTCGTTAGTGACGCCCACCAGCGGCTTGAGCACGCTGGTGCCCTGCACCTCATGGTCGTACTGGCGGATGACCCACTCCTTGCTGCACACGTTCCAGGAGCCTAAAATTTGCTTTAAATCGTCCTTCAGGTCCAGCGGCGCGGGGAAGTCCGGCTCCGGGCGCTCGACCGGCTGCCAGAGGGCGTCCCGCTCCAGCTGGGGCAGGCCGCCGTGCAGGAAGGCCATATCCAAATCGCACACCAGATTGCCGTCGTAATAAAGCTGGAGTCGCTTATTATCCGTGAACTCGCCGATGACGGTGGCCTCCGCGTCCTCTTTGCGCATGATGGCCATGAGCTGTTCCAGCTTGTCCGGCGGCACGGCCAGCAGCATGCGCTCCTGGGACTCCGATACCCAAATTTCCGTATAAGAAAGCCCCGCGTATTTCAGGGGCACTTTTTCCAGATTCACTTTAACGCCGGTCTCCTCCGCCATTTCCCCCACCGCCGAGGAAAGCCCGCCGCCGCCGCAGTCCGTGATACGGCGGTACAGACCGAGGTCGCGCGCCTGGATAATAGCGTCCAGAGCTTTCTTTTCCACGATGGCGTTACCGATTTGCACCGAGCTCTGGGAGAGCGTTTCCGACTCCTTATCCAGGTCACCGGAGGCAAAGGTGACGCCGTGAATGCCGTCCCGCCCGGTCTTGCCGCCCACCACCACCACCAAATCGCCGGGCTTTTGCATACCTTTCTGGCTCATATTAACCGGCATGATGCCCACGGTGCCGCAATAGACCAGCGGGTTGCCTACGTAACGCCGGTCAAAGCAGATGGCGCCGTTGGAGGTGGGAATGCCCATGCGGTTGCCGTAATCGGCCACGCCGGAGCGCACGCCCTTGAAGAGGCGGCGGGGATGGAGAACGCCCCGGGGCAGGTCCGCGTGGGGCAAATCCGGCGGGCCGAAGCAGAAGACATCCGTATTCAAAACGGGGAAAGCGCCCAGCCCGGTGCCGAGGGGGTCGCGGATGACGCCGCCGATGCCGGTGGCCGCCCCGCCGTAAGGCTCCACGGCGGAGGGGTGGTTGTGCGTCTCCACCTTAAAGCAGACGGCGTACCGGCCATCGAAGTCGATAACGCCGGCGTTGTCCTTGAAAACGGAAAGGCACCAGGGCTTGTCCATCTCCCGGGTGGCTTTCATCAGGGTGCTTTTCATCAGGTTATCAATGGCTTTTTTGCCGAGGGTGATTTTGGCCTTGAAGGTCTTGTGGATGCAGTGCTCCGACCAGGTCTGGGCGATGGTCTCCAGCTCTACATCGGTGGGTTTTTGGCCCAGCTTTTTAAAATAGTCCCGGATGATGCGCATCTCCTCGATGTTCAGCCAGAAACGGTTCTTGCTTAATTCCATCAAAGCGGCATCGTTCATGGCGGCGATGTCTATCTTTTGCAGGTTGAATTTATAGGTGGCCGAGGGCAGCGCCACCGCCTCTTTATGGGCGACGACGTGCTGGACGATGCTGTTGACCAGCAGCTTATCAGAAACCGACTGCAAGGTGGCATCGTCAAAATCGCCCCAGAAGAGGTACTTTTTGGCGGTGCGTACGGCGGTGACGGCGGCAATACCGAGGTCGCGGATGCCCTTTTTCACGCTCTCTTCCACGGGGTCCATGACGCCGGGGTTATAGGCCACCTCCACCAGGCGGGTGCCGGGCGGGGCGGGGACATCCTCGACAGCGTAGTCCTCCACAATGGGGTCGGCGAGAAGCTCCCGGCAGATAGTCTCCAGCTCTTTGGCGGTCAGCTTGCCTTCCAGGAGATAGATGCTGCTGACGCGGACGCGTTTGACCGTTTTGACGCCGAGGTCCAGAATGTCTTTTTGCAGTCCTTCAGAACGGGGGTCGGCAAACCCTTCTTTGACCGATACCTCAATGCGATACACAGCGTGCCCCCTTTATGTAGTTTACCGTAGACAGTAAACAGTTTTCCGTTGCCCCGAACCACCCCTTAACGCAAAAATACAGCGTAAAAATAATTACTATTTATCAAGTTTAAAGCGTCCATTTTACGGGAGTATTACAAATCCTATGATATTGCGAGAACCCGATGGAATCAGGGCGAGATTGAAGCGGATGGACTCGTAATGACAGTGGAAAAACCCCCTGAGTCCCCTTCCGATTTCATCGGAATCTTCGACTTTACTAAATGGGGATTGTATTGTTGCCCCACTCCTCGCAATGACAGCTATGGTTGCGCTCTCTTTTCCACCCGGTCCACCAGAAAGGTTATCCAGCGGCTGGGCTGCGCCGTCTGGCTGAAGTCGAAATCAGGATAAGCCGTCTCGGCGCTTTCCGCAAAATACCGCCCGTCCTTAGCTTTGGCGCGGACGAAGTCCAGCATGCTCCGGAAACCGCTGGTCCGCAGGGCGTAAGGGAACAGGGAAAGTACGTCCAGGACACGCAGGATGCCGTACTTAACGGCGGGGTAGGTGAGGGCCTTGAAGCGTTTCCCCACCCCGAAGCCGTAAAGGTGGGTCTCCATCACCCAGTGCGTGGTCAGGTTCTTGATAGCGCCTTCCAGCTTAGGGCTTTCCCGGTAGTCCAGGTACTGGCCCAGTAGCATCAGGATATTCATATCGTCCATGGGGCAGGAGCCGCCGGGGCTATCGAAGCTGTCCCCGTAGCAGTCCCAGCCGCCGCCGGACATCTGCTCGCCCAGGGCCATACGGGCGTATTTGATAACCCGGGGGTCGTCCCGGTAGCCCATTTTAGCCAGGGAAGCGATGAGAATGGCGGACATGCAGAGGTAGTTGTCCTTGACGTTGGGGGGCATGGTAAAGGAGCCGTCCCGCGACTGGTATTTGAAAATCTCTTCCACCTCCGCCTCCAGCCCCAGGTCGGCCACGGTGAGGCCGATATCCGCCAGGAAAAAGAGGTCCCAGTAAGCTTTGCCGGAATCGGTGTAATGCACCTTGCCTGTCTTTATAGCGGGGATGCCGGCGGTGTTGCCCTTGAGCCGGGCGACCAGTTTTTGAATGGAGGCGTCTTTAAGGACGGGTGAGATATCCGGCTTTAAATCCAATAGCTGGAGCTCCACGGCGTACTTGAGCCAGGCGGGGCCTTCCCGCAGCCATTCCAGGGTTTTTTTATCCAAGATTCATGCCTGCTAATCCAAGATTTTCCGGCACCGGGTGAGGATGTGCTGACACTTAGTATTTTAGCGTTTTTTGGCGGGGAGGTAAAGGGGAAGGGGGAATAGTGGTAAAAAAATCCCTCTCGCTCTCCCTTTGACAAAGGGAGACGAAATACCCCGGATAAGTTGCTTTCAAGAAATGGATTCCCGATCAGGTCGGGAATGACAGTGGGGCAAGGTGAGGTGGAGTGCTTACCTCTCCCCCCTAGCCCCCTCCCCGCTGGCAGGGAGGGGGGCGGGCTTCAAAGATACGGAGGGGCACCCCTGCAAGGCCTTGGCGGGGGCCCCTCCGCAAGAACGATATTTAATGAGAGCGGCTAATCATCAAACGCCTGCCGGACCTGCCACACCTTCCACACGTTGCCCACCAGTTCCGGCGACGGCTTTAAAGTAGGTTTACCGGGTTTCCAGCCGGAGGGAGTGGCTTCCGTGCCCTGGGAATTACGCACCAGCTGGAAGGCCTTGATTTGCCTGAGAGACTCGCTGACATTACGGCCGACCGACGGTGTCAGGACCTCAAAGCCCTGGATTTTACCGTCCGGGTCAATGATGAACCTGCCGCGGGTTTCCACGCCGGTATCATCATCGTATATCCCGTAAAGTTTACCGATACTTCCATCCTGGTCCGACAGCATAGCGAAGGGGATGTCCTTATTAATCATCTTCGACAGCTCGTGTTCATTCCACATCTTGTGGACGTAAATGCTGTCAACGCTGACGGACAGCACCTCAACGCCCAGGCTCTGAAGCTCAGCATGTTTTTCAGCAACCGCTGAAATTTCCGTAGCTCACACAAAGGTGAAATCTCCCGGGTAAAAACACAGCAGCACCCATTTCCCTTTGTATTCGGAAAGGCCGATGTTCATGAATTTGCCGTTGTGAAACGAGGGGGCTGTAAAATCCGGCGCCGGTTTTCCAACTTGTACCATAGCTTGTTTTACCTCCCTTTCAATTGTTGCGGCAACAGTAGCGGCCGCAATCGCCGGTTTTTTAATCGGCGGTCTCTGGCAGCCAGGCTTGAACTCTTCAGGCATAAAACAGTCCTCCTCCGTGAATATTTTTTAATGCCGCATGTTTGGCCTATATTCAGTTATCGGGCGATGCCGTTTATTTTTCCGCGGTGGCTTTGGCGCGCTCTTCCGTGGTCATTTCCGCCAGGCTCTTGACCTGTTTGACGTCCAGCTTGAGACCCTTGGCGACGCGGGTGCCGTAATCGGGGTCGGATTTATAGAAGACGGCCGCCTGCCTGAGCTGGATGCGCTTTTGCGCGTTGCAGAGGTGGGTGGTGATATTGCCGATAAGGTGGTCGCGGTCAACATCCGTCATGACGCGGCGGTAAAGCTCGCCGGCCTGGAAGGCATCGTCGTTGGGATGGGTATAAGGCTGCCGCGCCGCCTGGCCGGAAACCTCGAAAGGCGGCTCGCCGGAGCCGGCGTCCGGCTCCGGCCCGCCGAAGCTGTTGGGGTAGTAGTTGGGCCCGCCGCCGCCGTTATCGCCAAAGGCCATGGGAGCGTCCCGCTGGTAGTTTTCCACTTTAGCATTCTTGGGACGGTTGATGGGTAAAAGCTGGTAGTTGGGGCCAAGGCGGTGGAGGTGGGTATCGTGATAGGAAAAGAGGCGGCCCTGGAGCAGCTTGTCCGGGGAAGCGGCGATGCCGGGGACGAAGTTGGCGGGGGAGAAAGCGGCCTGCTCCACCTCCGCGAAGTAGTTCTCCGGGTTTTTATTCAGCACCAGCCGCCCGATGGTGACAGGCTTGACGTCCGCATGGAACCAGACCTTGGTGACATCAAAAGAGTCAAAGCGGTACTTGTCCACCTGCTCCGGGGTCATGATCTGCATTTCAAGTCGCCAGGAGGGATAGTCTTTCTTCTCGATGGCCTGATGGAGGTCACGGGTGGCGTGGTCGGGGTCTTTGCCCTTCATTTCGGTGGCCTCGTCACGGGTGAGATTTTTAATGCCCTGCTCCGTCTTGAAGTGGTATTTCACCCAGAAGTACTTGCCCCTGGCGTTGTACCACTTATAGGTATGGGAGCTATAGCCGTTCATGTGCCGGAAATTAAACGGCGTGCCGCGGTCGGAGAAGAGGATGGTAACCTGGTGGACGGACTCCGGCGTCAGGGAAAGAAAGTCCCAGAACATGGTTGCGTCCTTGAGGTTATTGCCCGGGTGGCGTTTCTGGGTGTGGATGAAGTCCGGGAACTTCAGCGGGTCGCGGATAAAGAATACCGGCGTATTGTTGCCGGTCATATCGTAGTTGCCCTCTTCCGTGTAGAACTTGAGGGCGAAGCCGCGGGGGTCGCGTTCGGCATCGGCGGAACCCCTTTCCCCGCCCACGGTGGAAAAGCGGGCGAAGACCTCGGTGCGCTTGCCGATTTCCGAAAGGAATTTGGCCCGGGTGTACTTAGTGACATCCGCGGTCACCTCGAAGTAGCCGTGCGCGCCGGCGCCCTTGGCGTGAACGACGCGTTCCGGGATGCGCTCGCGGTCAAAGTGCCCCAGCTTTTCCAGCAGGTGGGTATCCTGCATGAGGATAGGGCCGGGATTGCCGGCGGTGCGGGAATTCTGGTCGTTGTCCACGGGCGCGCCGAAGCCGGTGGTATAGGTCTTTTTGTTTTTAGCCATTAGCTACCTCCCTTTATGAACCAGGTAAAACTCAGGTTATACTAATAGTTTTCCGTCAGCAGCTCGTAGTAAGCCTGGGGGTGCTGGCAGGCGGGACATATCTTGGGCGGCTCGGTGCCTTCATGGATGTAGCCGCAGTTGGTGCAGTGCCAGCGCACCGGGGTCTTTCTCTTGAAGACCTCGCCGTTGACCACGTTTTTGTGCAGCTTGCGGTAGCGTTTTTCGTGGAACTCTTCCACTTCCGAGATTTCTTTAAAGGACGTGGCTATCTTGATAAAGCCTTCCGCGCGGGCGGTCTTGCCCATGTCCGCGTAAATCTGGCTCCACTCCATCTTTTCCCCGTTGGCGGCCGCTTCCAGGTTGGCGGCGGTGTCCCCGATGACCCCGGCCGGATAAGACGCGGTGATTTCCACGTCCCCGCCCTCCAGGTATTTAAAGAATATCTCCGCGTGCTCTTTCTCATTGCCGGCCGTCTCCGTGAAGACGTTGGCAATCTGCTCGTAGCCCTCTTTGCGGGCGGCGCTGGCAAAGAAAGTGTAGCGGTTGCGCGCCTGGGACTCCCCGGCGAACGCCGTTAAAAGGTTTTTCTCCGTCTGTGTTCCCTTGACCGATTTACTCAATGTTATTTCCTCCTAATAATTATTAGTTTATGGCTTGTCCCGGCAATCACGGCAGAGGCCGCGGAACTCCAGCTGGTGGTGGGTAACCTGAAAGCCCGTCCTGGCCGCCACGCGCCGGTCCAAAGCGGTATCCACCGGCTCGTCAATATCAAAGACCTTGCCGCAGCTCTCGCAGCGGAAGTGGTAATGGCTGTCCTTCTTGGCCTCGTACCGGGTGACGGTGCCCTTGAGATTAAGCTCGGCCACCAGTCCGCTTTCCCGGAGCACCTTGAGGTTACGGTAAACCGTCCCCTGGCTGATACGGGGAATTTCTTTTTTTACCGCCTCATAGACCATATCCGCGGTGGGGTGGGAGGCGGCGCGCCGCAGATAGCTTAAGATGCTTTCCCTTTGTCTGGTCTCTCTTCTCATCATAATTAATAATAGTTCTCAATATTGATTATCCGCCACCTGAAAGAGTTTGTCAACATACGGGGCGCCAACCAGATTTATAATAAATCGTACCTCAGCCATCAATCTGTGACTTTTCTCATATTTTGCCGCCCGCTTTTTGTTGCATGCTGTTAAATGTAATGCTTTAATGGGACTGTTACACGGCGGGGAAGACAGTGGCCGCGAATTTCTCAAGGAGGAAGTTCATGACGAAACCGAGACAGATCAAGAAAGATATTTATTACGTGGGCGCGGTGGACTGGGACCGGCGCTTGTTCGACTCCCTTATCCCCCTCCCGGACGGCACCAGCTACAATGCCTATTTAGTCAAAGGCGCGGAAAAGACGGCCCTGATAGATACGGTGAACCCCCCGATGAAGCAGGTATTGCTGGACAACCTGGACCAGCTGGGGGTTAAAAAAATCGACTACGTTATTTTCAACCACGCCGAGCCCGACCATTCCGGCTCCATCCGCGAGGTGCTGGCCAAATACCCCTCCGCCAAGGCCATCTGCACCCCCAAGTGCAAGGCGATGCTGATGGACCGCTTCATGGCGGCCGAGGACAGGTTCCAGACGGTGGAGGACGGGGACACCATAAACCTGGGGGGGCGGACGCTAAAGTTTATCCATTTGCCCTGGGTGCATTGGCCGGAGACCATGGTCACCTACCTGGAGGAAGACAAGGTGCTTTTCTCCTGTGATTTCTTCGGGTCTCACATCGCCACCACGGATATGTTCGTTAAAGACTACGGGCAGGAGCACGAGGCCGCCAAGCGGTACTGGGCGGAAATCATGATGCCTTTCAGGTCCCAGATTCAGAAGAACCTGGAGAAAATCAAGGACTACGAGGTAGACATTATCGCCCCCAGCCACGGCCCCCTGCACGATAAACCGCAGTTCATTAAAGACGCCTATCACGGCTGGGCTTTCAACGAGCCGGGCAACATCGCCGTGATTCCCTATATCTCCATGCACGGCAGCACCCGCGCCATGGTGGCCTACCTGGCGGAAGCCCTGGCCCGCCGCGGCGTGACCGTCCGGCAGTTCGACCTGGCGGGGAGCGATATCGGCAAGCTGGCCATGGCGCTGGTGGACGCCGCCACCATTATCATCGGCACACCGACGGTGCTGACCGGGCCGCACCCCAATATTGCCCACGCGGCTTTCCTGGCTAACGCCCTCCGGCCCAAGGCCAAATTCGCCAGCATCATCGGCTCTTACGGCTGGGGCACCAGGGTGGTGGAGGCCACGGCGGCCATGATTCCCAACCTCAAGGTGGAGATTATCCCGCCCATCATTATCAAGGGCTATCCCAAGGAAGCGGACTTCCAGGCGCTGGATAAACTGGCGGAAACCATCGCCGGCAAACATAAAGAGGCCGGCCTGGTCTGATATTCCCACGAGGAAGGAGCGACATGCTAAAAATCAGCAGGGAATCCAAAATCAAGCCGGAGGAGGCCATTAAACGCGCGGTGGCTTTCTTCGGGCCGGAGGGTTACGGGCTGGAGGTCAAGGATGAAGGCGGCTGCTGCGTATCCTTCGAGGGGGGCGGCGGCGGCATAGATATCAGCGCCGCGGCCAGCCAGAAGGGGAGCGTGGTGGATATAGAGTCGCGCGAATGGGACTACCAGGCGCAGCAGTTCCTGGATAAACTAAAGTAATAAAAAACGGCACAAGAGGAGGCATATCATGGCTTATACGGCTAAAGACTACGGCAAACTGATAGGCATGGAGGGGTTCAGCGAGACCCTGCTGAAAAATCACTTCACCCTGTACCAGGGGTATGTGACCAATACCAACAAGGTATCCGATGCGCTCAAGGCCATGCTCAAGGACGGTAAGACCGGCACCCCGGAGTACGCCGAGCTGAAGCGGCGCTTCGGCTGGGAGTTCGACGGCATGCGCCTGCACGAGCTTTATTTCGAGAATCTGGGCGGCAAGACGCCGCTGGTCAAGGGGGCAGTCCTGGGTAAGCTGATGGAAGGCAGCTTCGGCAGCTGCGAGGCCTGGGAGCAGGACTTCCGCGCTACCGGCGCCATGCGGGGCATAGGCTGGGTGGTGCTTTACTATGACACGGCGGCCTGCGTGCTTTTCAACCAGTGGATTAACGAGCATGACGCGGGGCACCCGGCCGGCTGCCAGCCCATCCTGGTGATGGATGTCTTCGAGCACGCTTACATGACCGACTACGGCCTGAAGCGCGCCGACTATATCAACGCGTTTTTCAAGAACATCAACTGGAAAGCGGCGGAAAGCCGCATAAAATAGCGGATTCCTTTTCTTCACGGTTTTGAACAGAGAACAAGGTATGAAAAGAGCATTGTACCCGGTTTTAGCGGGTATCCTGTTGACGGCGGGGCTGCCGGCGGTTAATTCCCGCAGCGCCGCCGCCGCAGGTATTTATATTGCGCGCTTAGTTGTTTTTCCTCCGGGGGACCATGCTTAAAGATTCCTGAAGCTGTTTCACGCTGTACGGCTTGGCGATAACCGCCTTGAAGCCGTACTTTTTGAACTCCGACATAATGGGGTCGGTGGCATACCCGCTGGAGACGATGACGGCCGCCTTGGGGTCGATTTCCAACAGCTTTTTAATGGTCTCTTTGCCCCCCATCCCCCCGGGAATGGTGAGGTCCATGATAACGGCGTCAAAGGGGTCCTGGCGCAACATAGCCTGGCTGTATTTTTCCAGGGCTTCCCGGCCATCGGCGGAGAGCTCCACCTCATAGCCGGACAGGCTAAGCATATTTTTAAGCATTTTGCGGATGATTTCCTCATCGTCCATCACCAGCACCTTACCCCCCACCCGGCGCGAGTTAGCTATTACCATTTTCCTGCCTCCTTTTCCCGTCTTTTTAGAAGCCGGCAGATAAATGTGGAAGGTCGAACCTTCATTCTGTACGGATTCGGCGGTGATATCGCCGCCGTGATTTCTGACGATGGAATAGGCGGTGGCCAGGCCGAGCCCGCTCCCTTTCTGCTTGGTGGTAAAATAAGGCTCGAAAATCCTTATCAGGTGCTCCTGGGCGATGCCCATCCCCGAATCTTTTATCACGATATTCACATAGTCGCCGCCGGGCAGGGGCAGCCCGCTGGACCGGTTTACAGTAACATTAACGGCGGTAATTTTAAGGATACCGCCCTGGGGCATAGCTTCATCGGCGTTGATGACCAGGTTGTTGATAACCTGCCCTATTTGCCCCTCGTCCGCCTCCACCGACCATAGTTCCGGCGGGAAGGAGAGCTCAAGCCGGGCAGCGGAGCCGCGCAGGGCAAACTCGGCCGATTCTTTAACCACGTCGGCGATGTTCACCAGTTTTTTAACCGGTTTGCCGCCCCTGGCAAAGGTGAGCAACTGCTGGGTCAAATCCCTAGCGCGCACGGCCGCCTTTTCCGCTTCGTCCAGTATTTCAAAGGCGGGGTTGGGGGAGGTTATGGTGGTTTTAGCCAGGCCGATATTCCCCATGATGCCGGTCAGCAGGTTATTGAAGTCGTGGGCGATGCCGCCGGCCAGGGTGCCGATGGACTCCAGCTTAGCCGAGCGTACCTGCTCCTGCTCCAGGACCTCGTTTCTTATGCCCAGCTCGATATCCCGCAGGGCGAAGGCGATGTCCATGGCGACCTCGGTAAACAGGGACACCTCGTCTTTATCGGTCAACAGTATGCGCTCCATCGAGGCGCAAAGCACCCCGTAAGTCTTCCCTTCAATTTCCAGGCGTATGGTCATACTGCCGATTTCCTCGAGCGCGCCTATCACCGGGCACTCCGGGCACATGGTACGCGGGTCTTCCGTCACGACTACCTGCGGCTGCCGCAAGGCCTGCTGCACGCAGCGGGGGAATATGCCGCGCTGGAAGGCTTTGATTAATGCGGGGAAGTTGCCGGTATTATTAGCGGCCCAGGTCACCGGCTGCCCGGCATCGTCAAACAAGACAATCCAGGCGCTGGCGAAGCTGTGGTTTTCCACCAGGTTATCACAGATGCCCCGGATAAGCTTATCACGGTTTTTCTCCCGGGTTATCAGCTGGTTCACATTGCGGATGGAGCGCAGCGCCAGGTTGAGATGTTGAATCCTTTCCTCCGCCTGCTTGCGTTCAGTGATATCCAGGGAGAGGATAAAGACCCCCTCCGGCACCGGCTGCAAATCAAGCGCGAACCACCCCTTGTCGCCGTCCGGGAAGAAGAACTCATTTTCCATCCGGTGAGCGGTGCCTTTTTCCATGCACTCCCGCAGGCGGGGAAACAGGCCCGTTTTTTCAATGCCCGGGAAGACTTCCATCATGGTATGGCCCAGGAGGTCTTCCCTTTTCAGGCGGCTCTGCCGTACCGCGGCATCATTGACATAGATATAGCGGTAGTCCCGCCCGATAATCTGGCAGCCTTCCATCATGTTATCCAGCGTGCTCCGGTAGCGCTCCCCGCTTTCCCGCAGTAATTCCTGCGCCTCTTTACGCTCGGTGATATTAGAAAAGACGGACACCACCCCGAGTGCATTACCCTGCGCATCTTTAATCGTGGAGACGGAGATCAGTACGGATAATTCCACGCCGTCTTTCCGGTGATGAACAGCCTCACCCTGCCAGTAGCCGTCCTTTATCAGCCGTTTCTCAATATCGGCAATAGTGCTGTTGGAGAACACCGGTTTAACAAGTTTCATGAGGTTTTTGCCCAATACTTCATCCTCGCGCCAGCCGTAAATTTCTTCGGCGGCTTTATTCCAGCTGATCAGCTTGAAAGCCATATCACAGGAGACAATTGCGTCCGATACGTTCTCAATAAGGCTGGCATGATAGCGGATGCTTTCTTCCAGCCGCCGGCGTTCGGTAATATCCTCAATCATCGCCAGGAAACCCAGCGGCTGGCCGGAGCTGTCACGGAGCAGCGTGGCCGTGACACTGCCCCAAATGGTGTCTCCATTTTTCCTAATATAGCGTTTTTCCGTTTTGTAGTATGTTAATTCACCGGTTACCAGCTTCTGCAGGTTGGGAACATTTGCGGCGATGTCTTCCGGGAGCGAAATATCCTTGAAAGTCATGGACATAAGTTCTGCCTCAGAATAGCCGAACATCTGGCAGAAACGGCTGTTCACCATGGTGTATCGATATTCCAGGTTGGAAAGAATGATACCGAGAGGTCCCTCCTGAAAGATGCGGCGGAAACGCTCTTCACTCTGGTGGATGGCAATCTCCGCCTGCTTGCGTTCCGTAATATTGCGGCAGACACAGAAAATCAGCTTTTGCCCCGCAAATACCGCGCCGTTGGTGCTGATTTCCACGTCATAAATGCTGCCGTCTTTGCGGCGGTGCCGTGTTTCAAAATGGTCGCCGGCTTCATCCACGGTACTTAGCATCTCTAGCACCTGCTCGCGGGGAAGGAGGAATTCCCAGTCCCACACGGTAAGCTCCCGGAGCTCTTCCGGGGAGTAGCCGAGCATTTCCGCGAAGCGCCGGTTGGCTTCATATACCTTGCCCTGCTGGTCCAGAACGACGATGCCGTCCCGGGACTGCTCGATGAGAATACGCCGGCGGGTGATTTCATCGGCCAGTTTTTCTTCTATATGCCGGCGTTCGGTAACGTCCTGCCCCACCGCCAGCAACCCCACCACTTCTCCATCCAGGCCTTTGAGTGTCTTGTCATACCACTCGATATCTTTTTCATGCCCGTCTTTGGTGATGATTTTGTTAATCACGCCCCGCGTCCGGACATCATCTATGGCCCGGTCAAACAAACGCTTGATAGAGCTGCGCGCTTCTTCCGGAATAAAGACATCAAACCAGAAGCGGCCCTTTACCTCCTCCAGTTTATAGCCGGATATTTCCTGCATATACGGGTTGAAGGTACGGATGCGGCCGTCCGGCTCCAGCACCAGCATGATGACCTGGGCGGTATCAAACATGCTCTGGTTGAAGTCCCGCTGGAAAACGAGTGCTTCCTCCGCTTGTTTACGCTCGGTGATATCACGGATAATAGCCATATCCGCCTTTTCACCCTTATAGTTGAAAATGCTGGCGCTTACTTCCGCGTAGACCCTGCGGCCGCCTTTGGCCATTAAAATAAGCTCGTATCTTTCCGGCACTTTCTCGCCGGCCACGCGGCGGCGGTAGATATCCGCCACTTTATCCCTGTTTTCCGGCGCGACGAAATCAAGGAAGGACCTGCCGGCAATCTCCTCCGCGGTATAATCGCTGATATCCATCATCTTGGAGTTGAAGTAAGTGACCCGGCCGTTCTGGATGAAGATAATACCGTCATTGCCGTGTTCCACCAGGCTGTAGTATTTTTCCTCGCTCTCCATGAGCGCTTCCCGGGCCCGCTTACACTCGGTAATGTCAAGGTACATGGCCAGGTACTGACGCGCGCCGCCCCAGAGTATTTCCTTGCGGAATACCTGGAGATTTCTCACGGCGCCGTCCGGACGCCGGATATCTATTTCATATTCCGGGGGGAGGTGTTCGCCCTGCTGCCGCCGCTTTTTCCTGATGAGGTGCCCGGCATAGCTTTCCGGGGTGTACAGCCGCTCTTTGGGCACGGCTTCCAGCTCTGCGGCGGTGGCGTAGCCGCAGATATCGAGGATAGCCTGGTTGGCATAGATGAGGCGGCCGTCTTCCGTGACGATGCGCACGCCCAGGGGACAGCCGTCAATGGAGTTGCGGAAGTTTTGTTCTGACGCCGCATAGGCTACTGCCATTTGGCGTGAGTCCGGCAGGGCGCTGCCGCCGGCCCGCCCCGGTTCACTGGATTCAGAGGCGGCGGCGTGCCCGGAAGTAATTTTATCACCATCAACACCGCGCAGCCGGTTAAGCTGCGCTTCAGTCTCCCGCAGCTTTTGATGCAGCTCTTTATAGGTAGGTCTTTTTCCGCTCATCGGACACCCCCATTGTACCGCGGGTGATGTTACCGGCATCAAGATATAAAAAAAGCGCCGCGTACCGCTACCGGATGGTTTTTATCGCAAGCGATACCGTCACCGTTTTTAACACTCTTTGACCTTTAATGCAGACGGAAAATATGTTAGGTGTGCCCAGGGGGCATTAAATAAGGGCAATTTTCAAGTTTACCTTTTAGGCGATGTATTGTCAAGTGGCAAAGAAAATATATAAAACATAGCCAGGTGACAGCACCAAATAAAACGCCGGGCGGGATAAATATGAAGGGCTGTCTAGCCAAGTCCGTTTTGGCGGGGAAAAGGGGCGGGGGCTTTGGATTACTCGAAAAGCTCCATGATGTGCCGGATGTTTTGCGTCATACCGTTGCGGGTGGTGCTATCGATAAGCTGTATCTGGCAGCCAGGGCAATCGGTCACCACCACGTCCGCCCCGGTGGACTTGATAGCGGCGGCTTTTTTATCCCCGATTTTCCTGGACAGCTCATAGAAGTGGATGCTGAAAGTCCCGGCCATGCCGCAGCAGCGGTCGGCGTCCGGCAGCTCCACGTATTTGATGTCCGGCAGAGACTTGAGGATTTGGCGCGGCTGCTCCTTGACGCCGAGATAGCGCCCCAGGTGGCAGGGCTCGTGGAAGGTGACGGTCTTGCCGCGGAACTCCGGGGCGACGGTGTAGGCGGCGGGGGGCAGCTTTAAAATGTCCACCAGGAACTCGGTGATGTCCTTGATTTTGGCGGCGAACTCCGTGTACCGCTGCTTTCTTTCCGGCGTATCCGCCAGGAACTTGGCGTAGTCCTTCATCGACGAGGCGCAGGTAGCGCAGTCGGTAATAATATAGTCGAGGTCTTGAAACGCTTTGACGTTGGCGTCCGCCATTTTCCTCCCCGTTTTAAAGTCGCCCGCGCCCAGGAAAACGGGCGCGCCGCAGCAGCCCTGGCCCCGCGGCATGATGACCGCCACGCCGTTTTTGTTTAAAAAACGTATAATTTGCTTGCCCAGCTCCGGGAAAACGTAGTCCGTCATGCAGCCGGTGAAATAGCCCACCGTGAATTTGGTTGCCACTCCGGGCGGGGGGCTATTGACCTCCGGCACGGACCGGCGGAGGAAGCGGGGGGCTATCTGGGGTATGTGCCGGCCCTTGCCCAGCGCGCTGAGGAACAGGGAAAGATGGCGGATGCTGCCCTGCGTTTTGGGGAGGAAAATGCCCTGGAACCAAGAGGCGAAACGCACCGTGTACCCGAAGAGCCGCCGCCGCGGCAGTAGCCAGCGGAAGATAAAGTTGTAGGGGAAGGACACGCCCCGCTGCCGCGCCTTATCCGCCCGGGCGGCGGTGATAAGCTCCGGCACGTGGGTGCCGGCCGGGCACTTTTGCTCGCAGGTCATGCAGAGCGTGCACTGGTCCAGCATTTCCGCCGCTTCCTTACTGGCCTTGCGCCCGCCGTCCAGCAGCGACCGCGCCAGCATTATTTTGCCCCGCGCTACCGCCGTTTCTATCTTTTGCTCGCGGTAAACGGGGCAGGCGGACATGCAGAAGCCACACTTGGTGCATTTATCAAGGTCGTCCTTGAATTTGGCGAGCTCCGGGTAATCATTTTTAGCGGTCATAATACCAATTACTGCTGCTAATATCCATTACCTGACCTTTCCTCCTCTTCGACTCCGGCTTTCGCCGGACCCTTCGACAAGCTCAGGGTGAGCGGGGGGGATAAGGGGGGGATGGCCGCGCCGTCCCGATTCGAGGGTAATAAGGGGCTCAACGGGACTCCTGGCAATGACATGCTTATTCTTCCTCCCAAATCTTACCCGGATTGAGAATGTGCTGCGGGTCCAGCACGTTCTTGATTTGTTTCATCAGCTCGATAGCCCGGGGGTCCATGGCTTTTTTAAGGAAACGCTGCTTTTCCAGTCCGATGCCGTGCTCCCCGGAAAGCACGCCCCCCAGATTGAGGGCGATTTCTATGATTTCCTCCACGCACTGTAAAGCGCGCTGGTAATGCTCTTTATCCCGGCTGTCCGTAAGCACGGCCGGGTGAAAATTGCCGTCCCCCACGTGCCCCGCGAAGCTGACGGGCACGTCATGGCGCTTGGCGCTGGCCCGGCCCAGCCGGATAAACTCGGCGATTTTATCGCGCGGCACGCAGACGTCCTCGTTGACGATAGTGTGGGCGCGACTGGAGATATCGGAGAAGTGCGCCCGCCGCGCCGCCCAGTATTTTTCCGCTTCCGCCGCGTCCGCCGCCACCCTGACCTCCCGCGCTGTTTGCTTACAGACGGCCGCCACCTGCTCCGCCTCCGCCGCCACCGTCTGCGGCAGGCCGTCCACCTGTATCAGCAGGATAACCTGCGAGGTGTCCAGGACGTTATCCGGGATGACGCCGCGGAACTTCTCGAAGGTCCAGTTGTCCATGAACTCCACCTTGGAGGGCAGGACGCTGCCGGCGATAATGGAGGTCACCGTTTCCCCCGCCACCGCCGCGTCATCGAACACGGCCACGATAGTCTTTTCCGCTTTGGGCGCCGGAAGCAGGCGCAGTGAGATTTTAGTGATAATGCCTAAAGTCCCCTCCGACCCGGTGAAAAGCATCATCAGCTCATAGCCGGTGCGGTTCTTGGGCGTGAGGCCGCCCAGCTTGATGATATGCCCGTCCGCCAGGGCCACCTCCAGGCCGAGCACGTACTGCTTGGTGACGCCGTACTTGAGGCAGGAAGGGCCGCCGGCGTTTTCCGCCACCACCCCGCCCATGGTACACCCGGCGAAGCTCTGGGGGTCCGGGGGGAAGAAAAGCCCTTCTTTGGCCAGGGCCGCCTGGAAGTCCTGAAGCACCACGCCCGGCTCCACGGTGGCGTTCAGGTTGGTCTTGTTAATCTCTAAAATACGGTCGAGGCGGGTGGTGCAGAGCACAATGCCGCCTTTTATCGGGATGGAGCCGCCGCTGACGTTGGTGCCGCCGCCGCGCGGCGTGACCGGGATATTATTCTCACCGGCGAACCCGAGGATGGCGGCTACCTGGGCGGCCTGCGTGGGCAGCACCACCACATCCGGCAGGTGCGACCACATGGCGGTGCCGTCGTAAGAATAGGCCCGGGTCTCTTCCAGGGAGGCCAGCACGTTGGTGCGGCCGACGATTTGGCGCAGGGCTTCGATGTGTTTTTGGTTAATGGTCATAAAGGTTTCCCTAACTAATACTTTAGCGCGTCAGGACGGGCGGTTCAAGATAAGCCCGATATTCAGTGTTTATCCGGCCGCGGCAGCTGGCAGACAAAGCCGTTGGGGCAGGAATCGCACTCCAGCTGGAGGGTGGTGTGGGTGATATCGAACTCCGCCGCCAGGGCCGCGTTCACCTGTGTAACGATATCGCAGCTCTGGCTCACCGTCTGGTCGGTAATGCGCAGGTGGGCGCTCAGGGCGTAAATGCCGGTGGTTATCGTCCAGATATGGATATCGTGCAGGTCTTCCACGCCGGGGACGTTTTTCACGGAGGCTATCACTTTCTCTATCGCCACGTGGCCGGGGACGGACTCCAGCAGGATGTCTGAGGACTCCCGCACGATGCGCACCGCACCCCAGAGGATGATAACGCCGATAACGACGGCGAGAATGGGGTCGGCGATGTTCCAGCCGGTAAAGTAGATTATAGCGCCGGCGATGATGACGCCCACGGAAGAAAGCGTGTCCCCGATGACGTGCCAGAAGGCGGCCTTGACGTTGATGCTTTGGCGGCTGCCCCGGCGCAGCAGGAACAGCCCGATGACGTTAGCCACCAGGCCGATGGCCGCCACCGCCAGCATCAGGGGGCTTTTGACCGCCGGCAGCTCGGTGAAGCGGCGGTAGGCCTCGTAAAAAATGAAGATGGAGAGGACGACCAGGATGGCGCCGTTGGTCAGCGCGGCCATGATTTCAGCGCGGTGGTAGCCGTAGGTGCGGGTGGGGGTGGCGGGGCGCCGCGCCAGGCGCATGGCGAAGAGGCTCAAGCCCAGCGCCAGGGCGTCCGTGAGCATGTGGGCGGCGTCGCTGATCAGGGCGAGACTGTTGCTCAGGATGCCGCCGACTATTTCCGCGACCATGATGAGCAGCACCAGCCCCAGCGTTATCTGGAGGGGCCGTCTGGCGGCAGCGTTATTGTGCCCTGCGTGACTGTGCATGGTTACTCCGGTATTACTTTAACGCGTTGGGGCGGTTTAGTAAAATCCCCCGCCTTGGTTCAATCTAATTTTCCCTTGGTAAAAGGGGGATTTTCCCGGCGACGCCCTGAAATTCAGCCGGTTTGAATACCTGGATACCGGCTTGCGCCGGTATGGTTAGCAGGTGAAAAGCTATGAAAGCTAATCCTTTATTCCTCCCGCCGTATGATGATGCCGGAGATATATACCCGGTTCTGAAACTCCCCGATTATCTTTAGGATGGTCGATGACTATTTCCGAAGTCCTTATCAATTCGTCCAGCCGCTGCCAGAATAGTGTTTTCATGGCGCCTCCAGAAAGATTTGAGTTATTATAGCACTATTACGGCCATCCGGATGAAAAACTGGAATCCGGTCTGCTTTTTCTGCCCACCGGCAGCTCATCACTCCGGTAAATAGACTTTCCGGCATAAAATTGATAGCGTTGCCTGATTATCTGTTGTATACTTAACAATAAGGAGTCTGCATCATGGAACAAACTTTTGAAGCTACCATTGAAAAGTGCGACAAATGGTATGTAGGATGGGTGGATGCCGTGCCGGGGGCTTTCAGCCAGGGTAAGACGGTCAGGGAGGTCGAGAACAACTTAAAGGAAGCGGTGCAGCTCATACTGGAAAGCCAGCGGGAAATAGTAGACCAAAAAGCACACGGTGAAATCCTGAAAAGGAAAATCCAGGTCAAAGTTTAATCCCATGAAGCGCCGCGACTTCATCAGCCATTTAAGAAGTGAAGGTTGCGTAATGCACCGTGAAGGCGCCAAACACACGGTGTTCTACAATCCAGGAAACGGACACCTTGCCGCCGTCCCCCGCCACAGAGAAATAGTAATTACCCTGGCAAAGAAAATTTGCTGTCAACTGGACATCCCTCTGCCAACCGAAAAAGCTTAGGCATATTCCCCCTTTCCCCAACTTGCCATCCCGCCTGCAACCCTGTATCATGAGTTACTGGAGCGTGTTAAACATGGATGCAGACTTGGTCCCCCCCGGCCTTACCTACCTGGCGGACAACATTACCACCCGGCAGAATATCCTGGGCGTGAGCAAGGAGCAGGGCGCGCGCTGGGCGCAAAAGCTCAACCTCCCCGCCCGGGCGGATACGCTGTTCTTCGCCGGCTGCGGCTACCAGTATTCCGCCCAGCTGGAGGTATTGATGTCCCTGGCCCGGGGCACGGACAAAAGCGTCATAGGGTCGGAGCTGCCGATGCGCTTCGCCAGATTTCAGAAAAAGCTGGGGCTGAACCTGCCCGGCATCTACAGCAACGCCCTGTCCCGCGGCGGCGAGGCGGAGGTCAAGCCGCTGGAGGCCGCGGTGAAAGTACTGCGCAAGATGGGCATCCAGCCCGGCTACCTGGCGGAAAACGAGCCCTGCTGCGGCGCGCCGCTGCACCATGCCGGACTGGAAACCAAGTTCGCGGAAAACGCCCGCCGCGCTTACGGCACGCTGAAAAACGCGGAAGCCAAAAGAGTAATCAGCATCGTGCCGTACTGCACACACGCGCTGCAAAAGCTTTTCCCGCAGTACGTGGACGGCTACAATATAGAGGTCAGGCACTTCCTGGAAATAGTCGCCGAAAAAATATCGCTTTTCAAGCTGAAGTATCCCCGCAAGGTGCGGGTGACCTACCACGACCCCTGCCAGCTGGTGCGCTATTTGAGCCTGGTGGAGGAGCCGCGCCGCATCCTCAGAGCTATCGAGGGGGTGGAGCTGGTAGAGACGGACTGGACTAAAGGCGAGTGGGCCACCTGCTGCGGGGGAGGGGGCGGCTTCGAGACCGTTTTCCCGGCGCTGAGCGAGGTGCTGGCGGTCAACCGCGTTACCGAGCTGATGGAGACCAAACCGGACATTATCGTGACGCACTGCCCCGGCTGCATCATGCAGCTCAAGGACGGGCTGCGCCAGCTTAAGGTGGAGGGCGTGGAGGTGCTGGACCTGTCACAGGTAGTGGCGGCGGCCATGGAACTATGAAAAAATCATCCGAATTTAAAGACTACAAAAAAGAAATCATGGACGCGGCGCATAACGACCGGCTGCGGCTGGCTTTATCCCGCGCCGTCAAGAGCTTCCGGGGCAACGTGAAAAACGCCCTGGAGAAATTCCCCCATACCATCCCCCTGGCGGACGAAGTCCGGACAATCAAGGAAAAAGCCATCCCGGACATGGAAAAACTCACCCGCCAGGCCATCGCCGCCATAGAGGAGAACAAAGGTAAAGGGTATATCGCCCGGACGACGGAAGAAGCCCTGCAAATTATCGGCGACCTTGTAGGCACCAAAAAGCTCATCGTCAAGGGCAAGAGCATGACCAGCGAGGAAATCGGCCTGCGCGAATACCTGGAGGAAACCGGCAACGAGGTGTACGAGACCGACCTCGGCGAGTTTATTATTCAAAAGCTGGGCGACCGCCCGATGCACATACTATCGCCGTCCATCCACGTTCCCCGCGAGGACGTGGCGCGGCTTTTCTCCAAGATTATGGGGCAGGAAATAGCCCCGGACGCGGAGATAGCGGACATGGTGGCCGCCGCCCGCGAGTACCTGCGGGACAAGTTCTTCCGCGCGGACATCGGCATCAGCGGGGCCAACGTGGTCGCCGCGGAGACCGGCACCCTTTTCATTATCGAGAACGAGGGCAATATCCGCCTGGCTACCAGCGCCCCGCCCGTCCACATCGCCCTGGTGGGCATGGAAAAGCTCGTCCCCACCCTCAACGACGCCTATAAAGTCAGCGAGGTCACCTGGCGCTACGCCAACTACACCATCCCCTCCTATGTCAGCATGGTATCCGGTCCCAGCAAGACCGGCGATATCGAGAAAGTTACCACCTACGGCGCTCACGGCCCCAAGGAGTTCCATGTCATCTTCCTGGACGGGGGCCGGACGCGACTGGCCAAGTACCCCAGGCTGCGCCAGGCGCTTTACTGTCTGCGCTGCGGCGGCTGCCTTTACGAGTGCCCCGTCTTCGCGGTGACGGCCGGGCACTTCGGCGACAAGTATTTTACCGGCATCGGCGCGGTGTGGGCGGCTATCGTCAACGAGGATAAAGAGAAGGCGGCTTCCCTGGCCTACACCTGCCTCACCTGCGGGCGCTGCCGCCAGCGCTGCCCGGTAAAGATAGACGTGCCGGAAATGGTGCTCGAACTGCGCAAGATGCTGGCCGAGGGCGAATAGCGCCATGCGTGTAATCAATGCCGCGGATATTACCGGGGCCGTTGCCGATCTCTTCAGGCAGGCCAACTACGAGCTGGGCGAGGATGTCCTGGCCGCGCTGGAAAAGGCGCGCCGCGAGGAAGAGTCCCCGGCCGGACGCGAGGCTTTGAACGCCATCCTGGAGAACGCCCGCGCAGCTTCCGCAGATAAAATCCCGCTCTGTCAGGACTGCGGCGCCGCCGTGGTCTTCCTGGAGATAGGGCAGGACGTCCATGTAGCGGGCGGCGACCTTGCTGCCGCCATTAATGAAGGCGTGCGGCAGGCTTACCAGGAAGGCTACCTCCGGAAGTCGATGGTCGACCGCCCCTTTTCCGACCGTAAGAATACCGGGGATAACACCCCCGCCGTCATCCATACGGATATCGTCCCCGGCGATAAGCTCAAGATTACCGTGCTGCCCAAGGGCGGCGGCGCGGAAAATATGGCCAGGCTTGGTATGCTGCTGCCGGCTGCCGGCAGAAAGGGCGTGGTAGACTTTGTGGTCAACGCCGTGAGCGAGGCGTGGAGCAACCCCTGTCCCCCCATAATCATCGGTGTTGGCATCGGCGGCACGGCGGAAAAAGCCATGCTGCTGGCCAAGCACGCCCTGGTGAGAAAAGTAGGGGAACCCGGCCCCGATAAAGAAAACGCCGATCTCGAACGGGAGATTTTGCATAAAGTGAATGACCTGGGCATCGGCCCGATGGGTTACGGCGGACGGGTTACCGCCCTCGCCGTGCATGTGGAGAGCTTTCCCGCCCACCTTACCGCCCTGCCCGTGGCGGTTAATTTACAGTGCCATTCCGCAAGGCACCGGGAGATAGTGCTGTGATAGTGTTATTGCGAGGAGTATAAAACTCCCTTATTCCCTCTTTACGAAAGAGGGACAAAATGTTGGACTTAAAAAGAATATCATCTCCCTTTCGTAAAGGGAGATAAGAGAGGGTTTTAAGACGCCTAATAACATCAACCTTCCCTTAACGGAAAAAACCATCGCCGGACTCAAAGCCGGGGACAACCTGCTGCTTTCCGGCGTGCTTTACACAGCGCGGGACGCGGCGCATAAAAAGATGATAGAGTCGCTGGACAAAGGAGAGCCTTTGCCCTTCGATATCAAGGGACAGACGCTCTACTACATGGGGCCGTCCCCCGCCCCGCCCGGCAGAGTTATAGGGTCGGCCGGGCCTACTACCAGCGCCCGGATGGACGCCTACACGCCCCGTCTCCTGGCCGAAGGGCTAAAGGGGATGATAGGGAAGGGGGTGCGCTCTCAAGCGGTCAAAGACGCCCTGAAAAAGCATAAAGCGGTGTACCTGGCGGCGGTGGGGGGCACGGGCGCGCTCATTTCCAGGACCATCGTGAAAGCGGAGGCGGTGGCCTACCCGGAGCTGGGGCCGGAAGCCGTGCTGCGGCTGGAGGTTAAAGATTTCCCCGCCACCGTCATCAATGACGTCCACGGCGGCGACTTGTACGTAACGGGGAAAAAGCAGTATAGTTTGCCTGGTAAGTAACGCTTCCGGAGGTTTTTGTCATGGCTAAAACATACCAGTATTATGATATTTCCCTGCCTTTAAACCAAATGGTCCGTGTCCTGCCCGATATGAAGCTCCCACCGAACCTGAAGCCCCCGCCGTCGAATCCCCCCTCCTCCGTCTACCGCATCCAGGATGTGAATAAGGGCGACCCGGTCACCATGGCCCGCCTTGAGTTGATTTCCCATGACGGTACGCACATCGACGCTCCGCTCCACTTTATCCCCGGCGGCACGACCATAGACGCGATGCCTATCGAGACGGCCAATGGCCCTTGTCGCGTTATCGAGATTAAAGACGAAAAGGATATTACGATTAAGGAGATTGAGCCTTATAATATCAAAGCCGGCGAACGTATTCTTTTCAAGACGAAGAACTCGCCCCACGTTTATGACGTCCGCCAGTACACCGGCCCTTACGTCGCTATTACGCCGGCAACAGCCGATTACCTCGTGGCGAAAAAGATAAGGATAGTAGGATTGGATTACCTGACTATCGGGCACATGGACCCGCCGGATGACATCAATAAAGTCCACCGGGCGTTCCTGGGCAACGGCATCTATATTTTAGAGGCTATTAACCTGGACGGCGTGCCGGCCGGTGAGTATGAGCTTATGTGCCTGCCGCTCCGCATAGAAAACGGCGACGCCGGCCCCTGCCGCGTTATCCTGAGAAAATAAAAAAATGCCGTGCTCTCTTAAGTATCGATAGCCGCCGCGGAACGTATTTGTCCGCCGGGGGAAAAAGCGGTATAGTTTAGCCAAGCTAATTTTACCATTTACAGGAGGTTTGGCTGTGGCTAAAACGTACCGGTATTTCGACGTTACCCTGCCCCTCGGTAAAGACATTCCCTGCCTGCCCATCGGCACGCCGGAAAATCCCGCCGTCCCCATCCCCGTGGTCGAGCGTTTCCAGGACGTGGAGAAGGGGGATAGAGTCACCCAGTCCCGCATCGCCATGATTTCCCATGACGGCACGCACATCGATGCCCCGCTGCACTTTATCCCCGGCGGCACGACCATCGACGCCATGCCATACGATACCACCATCGGTCCCTGCCGCGTGCTGGAAATCAAGGACGAGAAATTCGTGAAGGTGGAGGAGCTGGAGCCTTATAAAATCAAGGCCGGGGAGCGCATCCTGTTCAAGACCAGGAACTCGCCGGGGGTCTATGACGTGTGGTGGTACACCGGCCCGTTTGTCACCGTCTCCCCGGAAGCCGCCAGGTATTTAGCGGAGAGAAAGATACGGCTGGTGGGCATCGACTACCTCACGATTGCCGGCAACGACCCGCCGGAAAACATCGGCACCGTGCATGAGGCGTTTTTACGCAACGGCATTTTCATCATCGAGGGGCTGAACCTGGCGGGCATCGAGCCGGGCGACTACGAGATTATCTGCCTGCCGCTGCGCCTGGCCAAAGGCGACGCCGGCCCCTGCCGGGTGCTGTTGAGGAAGTAGTCGAAGGGGAAAGCAGCGAGTAACCCGCCTGCGCTGGACCCTTCGACAAGCTCAGGGTGAGCGGAGAGAAAGGCGGTGAGATTGCCGTGCCTCCCGATTTACTAAGGGAAAAGGGAGTTCATCGGGACTCCCTCAGAATGACATTGCTTCGTTGTCATTGCGAGGCCGCAGGTCGTGGCAATCTCATTGACTTATTGCGTTGTCATTCTGGCGAAGGCCAGAATCCATCCTCTTTTCCCCGCCGCTGGATTCCGTATCAAGTACGGAATGACAATATTATTATTGGTGGGATTGCTTCACCGGCAGTGCCCACTGACAGGACAAACCGTTAACTATCAACTGTAAACTTCAGCCAGTAAAGCAGCCCGGCCAGGCTCTTGCCGTCCTCTATTTTGCCGGAGGTCAGCAGCGCCGGTATTGCCGCCGCCGGCACGCGCACCAGCTCGATGCCCGCCGTGTCCTCGGCGTGGAGTTGGGAGGGGGTTAAATCCTCGGCCAGGTAGAGGTGCATGTACTCCGTGCTGAAGCCCGGCGAAAGATAAAAACCGCCCAGCCGCGTCACTTTACCGGGCTTGAAGCCGGTCTCTTCCTGCATTTCCCGGACCACCGCCGTGTCCGCGTCCTCTCCCTCATCGATGCCCCCGGCCGGTATCTCCAAAAGATTTTTCCCCACCGGCGTGCGGTACTGGTTGACCAGCAGGACGTTGTTAGCCGCGTCCACGGGTATGACGCCGATGCAGTCGCCATGTTCGATGATTTCCCGGGTGCTCTGGTGCCCATCGGCGGTGAGTACCGTATCGATGCGCAGGGTCAGCAGTCGCCCCTTGAAAACGTACTCGCGGGCCAGCAACTGCTCGGCGGCGGGCTCTTGTTTATTATGCAGCATGATAAATCAGCGCGATTTCATCGCAGTTGGGGAACTTGGGACAGCGGAAACAGTCCGTCCAGACCTTCCGCGGCAGCTCCATTTTATCCACATCAGCGAATTTCTGGTGCTTGAAGAACTCCGGCTGATAGGTAAAGCAGAACACCGTCTTGATGCCCAGCTCCGCCGCTTCCTTGAGGCAGGCGTTCACCAGCGTGGCGCCCAGCCCCTTTTTCTGGTTGACCTCCGCCACCGCCACCGACCTTATTTCCGCCAGGTCCGACCAGCTTACGTGCAAGGCGGCGCAGCCGACTATTTTCCCCCCGTCCCGGATAACAAAAAAGTCGCGAATGCTTTCGTATATTTCACTCAGCGGGCGCGCCAGCATCTGGCCCCTATCGGCGAAGCCGTTAATCAGCTTGTGCATCTGCGGCACGTCCGAGATTTTAGCTTTTTCTACCTGAATCACCTTGTTTTCCTTTCAATTTATCTTCCAGCGAGCCATAAAACGATGCTTCCGGGCGGAGTCGCCGGAAACGGGTGAAGTGCCGGCTGCGCCGGATGACAACGGTATCCCCGTTAGCCAGGGTCATATTGATATGCCCGTCCACGCTCAGGGTGGCATTGTGGTAGGTATTCAAACGCAGCACTACCTCCGCCTCGCCGGAAAGCACCAGCGGGTAGGCAGGACTCAGGTGCGGCGCCACCGGCAGCAGCAGAAAGTCCAAGGAGGCGGGGTATAAAATTGGGCCTCCGGCCGCCAGCGCGTAGCCGGTGCTGCCCGTGGCCGTGGCCGCGATAACCGCGTCCGTTTTATAGGTGGGCATCGCCTGCCCGTCGATAGTTATATCCACCCTTATCAGCCTGGCTATCTCGCCCCGCCCCACCACCACATCGTTCAGGGCGTGAAAGACCACCGCGTCCTGCCCGGCGGACTTTACCTCCGCCTGGAGCATAGCCCGCTCGTCCAGCCAGCCGCCGCCCCGTAAAATTTCCGGCAGCTTTTGCAGCGCTTCGCCGGCGTCCAGCTCGGTCATAAAGCCGAGCTTCCCCTGGTTGATACCGGTGATGGGCGTCCGGCTGGCCAGCACCACCTGCGCCGCCCGCAGAATCGT
The DNA here is from genome assembly GCA_041652735.1 of Dehalococcoidales bacterium. Taxonomy (NCBI): domain Bacteria; kingdom Bacillati; phylum Chloroflexota; class Dehalococcoidia; order Dehalococcoidales; species Dehalococcoidales bacterium. Next base: position 64,907 of record JBAZGT010000009.1, read on the forward strand.
GCCGTCACCGCCTACCGTTAACACCAGCTCGGTACCGTTTAGAAGGTCGCAGGCCTCCTCCGTCTCCCAGGCGGAGCACTGCCACACGGCTACCCCCTGGGTCTTGAGGAACGCTTCCAGCTCCCGGGCTTTGGCGCGGGTTATTTCAACCTTGGGATGGTACAGTATGCCGACTTTATTAATAGACATTTTTTAGTTCATCGGTCAGGATTTATACAGGGAAACAATGAAAAGTGTAGCAATTCCGTGTGTAAAGGTCAAGGAAGGACGCCCCGCTGTGAGCGCGAGGAGTAAACGACGAAGCAATCTTGCCGATACTGGTGAGTGGTATTTCCGTACCTGATAAGACAGGTAAGGCTGAGTTCTGGATTCCCCCGCCTCCACCCGGGGGAATATCGTTTCACTGAAAACTGAAAACTCATAACTTATAACTAACTACTCCCACTTACCTCTCAGCCCGGCAACTGTGTTAAAATGTTGGTTGAAAAACTATGAAAAACACTTTAGCGCCCACCCGCTGCCGCGATACGGAGTTCCGCTGGGGAGAAAAGACCTACGTGATGGGTATCGTGAACCTGTCACCGGACTCTTTTTCCGGCGACGGCATCGGCGAAGATTTGGAGCGGGCGGCGGCGCAGGCGCGGCGCATGGTGGACGAGGGGGCGGACATTATCGACGTGGGGGGGGAATCGACGCGCCCCGGCACCAGGCCCCTATCTATAGAGGACGTGGAGAATGAGATAAAGCTGGTGGTCCCGGTCATCGCGCGACTGGCTAAAGAAATCAAGGTACCCATCAGCGTGGATACCTATAAGGCCCGCGTGGCGGAACGCGCCCTGGAGGCCGGGGCCAACATGATTAACGATATCTGGGGCCTGAAGAAAGACCCCGCCCTGGCCCGGCTGGCCGCACGGGCTAAAGTGCCTATCATCCTCATGGCTAACGAGCGGGACGCCCCGCCTAAAGCGGGCATCGTGGCCAGAGTGATGGCGGACCTGGAGGGGGGCATCAATATCGCCCTGGAGGCCGGTGTCCCGGCGCAGGATATCATCGTCGACCCGGGCTGCGGGTTCGGCAAGACTTTAGAGCAAAACCTGGAGCTGGTCAACCGCCTCAGCGAGCTTAAAGCGCTGGGCAAGCCCATTTTGCTGGGCACATCGCGCAAGAGCATGATAGGCTTGGTGCTGGACGCGCCCGCGGACCAACGCCTGGAGGGCAACCTGGCGGTGACGGCTATCGGCATCGCCAACGGGGCGGATATGGTGCGGGTGCATGACGTCAAACAGACGGCGCTGGTCTGCCGCATGAGTGATGCTATCATCAGAAGGGGGGCTATCGGTGAATGAAACTGTAACGGTTTACTTTTCTTTAGGCTCCAATCTGGGCAACCGGCAGGAAAACCTGGACCGCGCCCTGAAGCTGCTTTCCGAGCGCATGAGGATGGGCAAGGTCTCCGGCATTTACGATACCGAGCCTATCGGCCCCGTCAGCCAGCCGCGCTTTTTGAACCTCGCCTGCGAGGCGTTCACCCGCCTGACCCCGGAGGGCCTGCTGGCTTTAGTGAAGGGCATCGAGCTCAAGATGGGGCGGTATAGTCGCTCCGGCGAGCCGCGCATCATCGACATCGACATCCTGCTCTACGGGGATAAGGAGGTCAATACCAAAGACCTGGTGATTCCCCACCCGAGCATGGCGGAGCGCTCCTTCGTGCTCATTCCGCTGGCGGAAATAGCCCCGGACGTGGAGCACCCGGTGCTGAAGAAGAAAATCAGGGAGCTGAACAAGGCCATTAAAGAGGTTCAAGGGGTGATGAAGCTGGAGGGGTGAGGGATTAGGGAGTTTTGGGGAAAGGGGGAAGTTAACAGTAGACGGTAAACGGTGGGGGGAAAAGGGGAGGGGACGGTACACTCTAAACTGTTAACTATCAACTAATATGTACGAAATCACCGTGGAAAAACACTTTGACGCCGCCCACTATTTACGCGACTACAAGGGTAAGTGCGAGAACCTGCACGGCCACCGCTATACGGTACGCGTGAAGGTGGCGGCGGACAAGCTGAACGAGATAGGCCTGGCCTATGATTTTACGGATTTAAAGGCGCATTTGAACCAGATTCTGGACCGCTACGACCACACCTGCCTCAATGACGTCCCCCCGTATGATAAAATCAACCCCTCCTCCGAGAACATAGCGGCGACGATATATAAGGAGCTTAAGGGGAAGCTGGAGAAAGAGCCTATCACCCTGACGGCGGTGGAGGCGTGGGAAACGCCGGAGCAGGGGGTTACCTATACCCCTTAACCCCCACCCCCCAGCAGGGGTGGGTGGTATTGGGAGTAGAAGAAAGGATACGAATTATTTCTTAACCTTTTTGACCATCAAGTTATTCAAAGTCTTAATCAAACCAAGGTGAGTATCGGAGTCAAAAGGTGAAGAAGTAACGAACCGTTTTTCTTCTATTGGAACTCCTGACCTAGGGGTGATAGTAAATTGCTTTGGATTCATGCCTATTGCGTTTTTTATAAGAGTTTCATCCTTAATTTGATAACTTATTTGAGTTAATATCCCAATAGGTTCTACAATACCAGAAGCCAATTGAGTCGAAGCTTTATTCTTAACATCATTGTTGAGAAAGCTCATGAAAGATTTGCTAAATAATTCACTAATATGAAAATCAAGAGTAACAACACATCTCGTATTTTCAGCATTGAGTAAAGGCTGTCGCAATCTTCCTACCTCTATATTGACAGCTTCAGATATTGATATCAGTAATGAATCATATACTTCGTTAGCTTGCTGGGAAGTTCCTGTTACTTCCAGTATTATTCGTCTAGGTTCTATTTCTATTTTATTTATTATTATTATTTGTTTATTGGATTTAAACTCTCCTTTTTGAAACATAATAGAATTAATATTGTCTAGAAATGGCGGTGACTCAACTACCGTCAAAGAGAAAGACTCCTTAATTTTTTGAACGCAAGATTGAGTTGATATTATATTAAAAGGAATAACATCTACTGGAAATAACCTGATCTGAATAACAGTTATATCTGTAATATCCTTCAATGTTGTCATCTCCTTTCATTTATTTTTCTGCCACAGTTACAATATTAGTGTCGTTTATTGTTTCTATTGAATCCGGGGGAAAAAACTCAAAAATGCTAGTATTTTCAAGGTCTACAGCATTGTACCCCCAAGTATTCCCCAAATTAGGAGTAGTACCGGTGAAAGCTGGTATAGCAGCACCAATATGAACGTTTGCTCCACTTATATGCATGTGTCGTCTTTGTAGACCGGTACTGGTAAGAGCTTCTCTAGAATATTGATGATATGCATTTTCACACAACCGACATTGTGTAGCGGAGCTTAGTATCAACGTTTGCTCTGTCTGTTCCATGTTTTTCTCCAATTTTACTAGTAAACTATCTAGTTTTTCCTCAACCCTATTTAGAACACCTAAACGCCCAACTTCTTTGGCTAAAATTGTTACTATTAGCTGGTTTAAGCTTAATTTTTCGGTTTCTGCTATTAGTGATAAAGCTCGATGTAGAGAACGTGACATGCGTAACAAAGTACGGCCGCTGAATTTCTCCCTTTCTATTGGTGTAGGAATTTCCTCGCCATCTTCTAAGCTATCTAGTACCCAGTCTTTTTTTGCTTCTTCTATGCTCGCGACAGCTTCTCCTATTGTTTCTCCATGTGACTTACAACCAGGAAGCTCAGGAATTTCCGCTATCCAATATTGTTTTCCTTCGTCCTCGATTTGGTGTAAAAGTAATGAGTAGGGTAATTTCATGAAATATTCAATATTATTTTGGTATTTCTCTCTAGTTTTCAATGCTCGCCCCCAGTAAAAAATATTGCTGTTAGATATGATGTCCAAATGATTCGATGGCTTCCACAACCTCCTGAACATACCACTTTTTAACCTTAGTCCCTTTTCTTGGTATTGTAAGCTTAGTTCCATCTGGTAGTTTTAAAAGATAGTGACTTCCTCCACCCTTCCCTCGCTTAAGAGTCAAGCCATAATTAGCACATAAACTTTCCAATTCTAAGAAGGAAATGTTTTGGGGGCTGTTTTTGGCTTTATCAAGTAACTTGTCTGTTTTAGACATATACTGTTCTGTTACCCTGACTCTTTACATATTATAGCCCTTTGTTGATCGGTGATACCGTATATGGTATCATCATAATAGTTTTTTGTCAATACATAGTCAAGATGTTATTGTCCCTTTCTTACCTCCCCATTCATTTGGTTATTGTCTCTTGTATCTTACTCTCCTCGCCCCAACTCCCTTTACCTAGAATTTAGAGTTTAGAGTTTCCTCATCCTTGCACCCCCGCCAGCTTTGCGCTAAAATGAGGCTGGATACACTCTAACGGGGAAGCTGATGTTAAACCATCCGGTTTTAGTTCTCAACCAGAGCTATGAGCCGCTGACCGTCTGCCGTGCCCGCCGCGCCGTCGTCCTTATCTACCAGGGCAAGGCGGAGATGATAGAAAACGGCATGGGCAGCATCCACTCCCTTAACGCCACTTTTGAGCTGCCCTCCGTCATCCGCGTCTGTCAGCACGTCAAGCGGCCATACCGGCAGCGCAAAATGACCCGCTATGAAATTTTCAACCGGGACAAGTACACCTGCCAGTACTGCAGCCAGCAGAGTCGGCACCTGACTTTGGACCACGTGATACCGCGCTACCGGGGCGGTCAGCACACCTGGGAAAACGTGGTCAGCGCCTGCGTGGAATGCAACCGGCGCAAAGCGGGGCGCACCCCTAAAGAAGCCAATATGAAGCTTATCAAAACGCCCGGCCCGCCGTCAGGCAATCACCTGTTCAACATCCCTTACCACTACCTCTCCCAGCGGGACGAGTGGCGCAAATATCTGTATCAATAGGGTGAAAAGGTGAGTGGTCAGTTCTGGGAGTAAAGGGGAAGTTTACAGTTAACAGTGTCGGGAAAAGGGGAGGGGGAAACTATAAACTGTCTACCGTAAACTCCCTTAATAACTCACCTCTCCCAGCGCGACGAGTGGCGCAAATATCTGTATCAATAGGGTGAAAAGGCCCCTTCGGCAAGCTCAGGGTGATGGTTCGACGGGCTCACCATGAGCGGAGGGAAAAAGGGCGGAGTTGACAGTCATCAGTCATTAGCTGACAGTGGGGGGAAAAGGGGAGGGGGAAACTATAAACTGTTTACTATAAACTGTCTACTGTCTACCGTAAACTCCCTTAATAGCTCACCTCTCCCAGCGGCAGCTCCACCTGGGCCTCCGTGTCCAGCTCCACCATCACCGTTTCCTTGAGCGGATTATTGCCGATGACCGTGGCCTCGCCCATGCGCGTGGAGACCCTCTGCCCGTTCTTGGGCATCTTGGCCTTCATGGCGCGGTACTGCTCGCCCTCGTAAGACAGGCAGCACATCAGCCGGCCGCAGGCTCCGGAAATCTTCATCGGGTTAAGCGGCAGGTCCTGCTCCTTGGCCATCTTGATGGAAACCGGCGTGAACTCCGTCAGAAAGCTGGCGCAGCACAGCTCGCGGCCGCACCGCCCGTAACTCCCCAGCAGCTTGGCTTCATCGCGGCTGCCCACCTGCCTCAGCTCCACCCTGATCTTGAATTTGCCCGATAGCCGCCGCACCAGCTCGCGGAAGTCCACGCGCTCCTCGGCGCTGAAAAGGAAAGTAAGCCGGGAGCTGTCCAGGGCGTACTCCGCGGAGAGCAGCTTCATCGGCAGGTTCAGCTCGGTAATCATCTTGCCGCATTCGATTAACGCCTCCTCCGCCTTGTTCTCCAGATCCTTCTCCTTGGCGAGGTCCTCCTCCTCCGCCTTGCGCATCACCGGGCTCAGGGACTCGCCCGTTTCATTGATTTTTACCTGCCCGGGCGCGATGACCACGTGCCCCAGCTCCATGCCCCGGCTGGTCTTAACGACCGCGTAGTCGCCGGCCTGCAGGGCGATTTCGCCCGCATCGAAGTAGTAAATTTTGCCCGCTTTTTTAAACCGTATTCCCGTGATATTTGACATATCTCATGACCCCCGGCATTACCGGGGGCTTGTCACCTCCTCTTTTGGAATATCCAGCATCAGCACTTCCAGGGCCAGCCGCGGGTTCACGTTCCGCCTGAGCTGCGCCGCCGCCGACTCCAGGCTGCTAATAAAATTTCTGATACCGGCCAGGCGGTAATGGCCGGCCGTCCTTATTATTTCCTCTTGCCTATCGATATTGGTAATCATGTCCGCGCAGCCCAATTTAGCCAGCATCAGGTCGCGCCAGTAATCGAGCCACCGGTCCAGGATATCATACACGGCGCCCCGGTTCTGGGTAAACCCCGCCGCCAGCCGGGCGACGTAGGCGAAGCGATCCTCGCTGGCGGCGCCGATAACCTGCACCAGCCGGTCCAGCTCCTCCCGCCGCCGCTCCAGAATGCCGTCATCCCCCGCCGCCGCGATAGCCCACCCCGGGCAGCCGTGGGAAAGCCCGGACAGCAGCCGCGCCTTCTCCGGGGTCATTTTACACCGGTCCACCAGCGCGGCCGTCTCCCCAGCGATGGAAAGCGGCGGCAGCTCCAGGCGCTGGCAGCGCGAGATGATGGTGGGCAGCAATAGTTTATCATTAGACGTTAGCAAAATAAAGGTTACGTTCTTTTCCGGCTCCTCCAGCGTCTTGAGAAAGCGGTTGGCGGCATCCGCGGACATCAGCTCCGCGCCGTCGATAATGAACACCTTGTGCTTTCCCTCGAACGGCGGCAGGCTGGCGTCATGCTGCAAATTTTCTATCTGCTTGATTTTAATGACCTTGGACTCATCCCCCTCCTCCCCGTTCTGCGTAATGCCGATTACCTGGACGTCGCTGTGATTTCCGGCGGCAATTTTCTTGCAGGAGGAACAGGTGAGGCAGGGTTTATCTATAGCTTCACAGTTCAGCGCCTGGGCCAGGCTGATGGCCAGCGTCATTTTGCCGATGTGCGGCGGCCCGATGAATAAATAGCCGTGGGCCAACGCGCCCGATGCCAGGCTGAGCCGCAATAGCGATACCGCCCGCTCCTGGCCGATTAGCTCCCACGGTGTTGTTGTCATAACTAGTCCAAATCCCGCCGGAGTAAGTCTTGCAGCGTCTCCCGGCGCCGCACCAGGCGGGCCTGCCCGTCTTTCACAAAGACGATGGCCGGGCGCAGCATGGAGTTGTAGTTGCTCTGCATCGGCACCGCGTAAGCGCCGCTCCCCGCCATGGCCAGGATGTCCCCGGACTTGAGCTCCGGCAGCCTGATTTCCGGTATCAGGATATCGCCGGACTCGCAGAGCTTGCCGGTAATCCTGTATTGATGCGTGTCTTTTTCCGCCGCGCGGTTGGCCAGGAGGGCTTCCTGCAATGCCCAGTCGCCGTACATGGCGTAGCGGATGTTATCGCTGATGCCGCCGTCCACCGAGGCGTAGCGGCGGATGCCGGTTATTTCCTTGATAACACCCACCGTGTAAAGCGATACTCCGGCCTGGGCGACGATTTTCCGTCCCGGCTCGACGATGAGTTGCGGGGGATTCAATTTGAGGCGGCGGCACTCATTCTTGATTTTTTTGGTTATAGCTTCGGCGAAATAGGCGACCGGCGGGGGTGCTTTCCCTGCTTGATAATACGCCCCGATACCGCCGCCGACGCTTAACGTGCGCATCTCAAAGCCGTTTTTGGTTTTCTGTTCCGCCGCGTATTGCAGGACGGCCTCGATGGCGCCCAGGTAAGGGTCCGCCTCGAACAGGCCGGAGCCGATGTGAAAGTGAAAGCCGTCCACGTCCAGGTTCGGCGCCGCCAGCGCTTTACTTAACGCGGTGTCCCATTCCCCGCGCGGCAGGCCGAACTTGGAATCCGCGATGCCGGTGGTGTTGTACTTATGCGTATGCGGGTCTATGCCGGGATTGAGGCGTAATAAAATCTTTGCCTTTTTCCGGCCGGCTATCCCGATGAGAATGTCCAGTTCCGGCAGGTTGTCCACCACGATATGGCCGATGTTGTATTTAACGGCTGTCTCCAGGTCTGCCGCGGACTTGTTGTTGCCGGGGAAGTGTATCCCGGCCATGGGGAAACCCGCCGCTTTAGCGATGCCCAGCTCCCCGAGAGTAACGATATCCAGGTCCAGCCCCTCTTCCCTGACCAGCTTTATCATGGCTTTGGCCGTGAACGCCTTGGGAGAATAGGCGATGGTCACGCCGGGATAGCGCTTCCCGAACTCGGTTTTATACTCCCGGCAGCGGCTGCGCAAATCGGCCTCGTCAAAGACGTAAAGCGGCGTGCCGTACTCCCGGGCCAGCGCCGCCGTATCACAGCCGCCGATAGTCAGGTGGCCGTTTTCAGCTATATCCGCCGTCAGCGGGAACACCGCCAGCCGGGGAATATCCGCTTTTTTTGACATAATGCCTCTCACCCTAATCTTATCAGCGACCCCCTGTGAAGTCAATGAGAAGGCGAAGCGGTTAATTGCCCCCTCGCCCGGCACTCCCGCCTATATCGTTGAGGATGAGCCAGTCCGGACACAAGCGTTTTTTATGCGTTATTCGGGTTTTGCTTTACGGCCCGGCGCGCTTCCATGATACAATATAATAACTGCTATTACCGGAAATGGAGCTGACATCATGATCAAGGCTGTGTTCTTCGACCTTTACCAGACGCTGGTGCACTATAAGCCTTCACAGGAGGAGCTGGAGGCCGGGGCGCTCAAGGAGTCCGGCTTCGACGTCAGCGCCGCCGCCCTGCGCCGCCCGATTCTGGCCGCCAATCAATACATCTATGACGAAATAGCCGCCCGGCCCCTGAGCCGGCGTACCCGTGAAGAAGCCATGACGCTTTATACGGAGTACCAGCGGGTGGTGCTGCGGGAGGCGGGGATAAAAGCGGACGAAAAGACCGTCCTCAAGCTGCTGGGACTGACACAGCAGGCCAAAATGGACTTGATTCTTTTCGACGATGTTTTACCGGCGCTGGACGCCCTGAAAAAGCGCCAACTGACGCTGGGCCTGATTTCCAATATCGAGCGGGACATGACCGCCACGCTGGACAGGCTCGGGCTGGCGGCGCGGCTGGACATCGTGGTGACCTCCCAGGACACGGGCTTCACCAAGCCGCACCGGGAGATATTCGATTTCGCCATCGCCAAGGCCGGCGTCCCGCCCGCGGCGACGGTATATATCGGCGACCAGTATAACGTGGACGTTATCGGCAGCCGGGCCGCCGGTATGAAGGCGCTGCTGCTCGACCGCGATGACTATTATCAGGAAAAACTCGATTGCCCCCGTCTGCGCAGCTTGCGGGAGCTGGAAAAACACCTGGCCTAGCGGCGTAATATGGAAATAACGATTCGTGCATACCGCCCCGCCGACCGTCCGGCGCTCGTCAGGCTGCTGGAAACTTTGCAGGACTACCAGGCGGGCAGGGACCCCCAGCGCCGCCTGCGGCGCTTACCGGAATACGGCGAGCTTTACACCGCCGAAACGCTGGAAAAGGTGAAGAAATCCGGCGGCATTATCTACCTGGCCGAAGCCGGCGGCGAGGTGTTGGGGTGCATCGTCGGCCTTGTCCAGGAAGCCACCCCGGTCATGCGGGCGGCGATAGACTGGACGCGCGCCGGCTATATCGACGACCTGGTGGTGAAGGACGGCTGGCGCGATAAGGGCGTGGGGTCTTTACTCCTCGCCAAGCTGGAGGATTTCTTCCGGGCGCAAGGCTGCCAGGCGGCGGGCATGGACGTTTTAATCGCCAACGCCGGCGCCCATGATTTTTACGCCCGGCGCGGCTACACGGAGCGCCTCACCTACATGACCCGGTCGCTTTAGTCCCCCTTTTCCCCGCCCAGCGGGCAGCCCGGGCATTTCCCCTGGGAGCACCGCGTCTTGTACAAGTGTATCAGCCCCTGCTGCCGCCGCGCCGTAGCCGCCGCCCGCCCGATGCCCAGCTGCTGTCTCATGTGCTTCACCAGCGCGTTTTCCGCCGGGGCCGGGCAGGCGCTATAGATTTCCCGGGCCTGCCACGGCAGGTCCGGCGGCGCGCCGCTAAAACCCCCGGCGGCGGCAAAGGGGAGGATAACGTTAACGCTTATTTCCGCCGCCCTTTCCCGGCCCAGCAGGGCGGGGGCGGCATTCACCGCTTCCACGCCGAAGTCCAAATAGCAGCCCCAGAAACTATCAGCCTCAACCGCCAGGGATAATTCCAGGCAGCGGGTGTTTTTATCCGCGGCGGCTTCCCGCAGCACCTCCCGCAGGCCGTCCAGCAGCCCCTGCCTCCGGTAACGCAGCAGGAGGCGGCTCATGGCGGCCAGGCGGCGCACCGGGTGGTTGCCGGGCCTGACCTTGAAAAAGCGCCAGTCACCCGGAGACAGGGCCGGCGCTTCCCCGTAAGAAGCCCAGGCATTTTCCAGGGTATTCTCCCACGCATCCGCCGGGCGGCCGGAAAATCGCCCCCCGCGCTGCGAAGGCAGCAGCCCCGCCGCCCCGATTAATAAGCCCTGGTAGAGGGCCAGGCATTCGCTTTCCGGCATGCCGGCCGGGGTGGCGGCGGTGAGTCCGGCCAGCGGCAGGCACGCGGCCAGCTCTGCCATGGGCTCTTTGTTTTTGGAGTAGCCCAGCGCGGTCATGATGCCCGCATAGAGGGACTGGGCGGGGCCGTAGCGCGCCAGGGTTTCCCGGAAAGTGTCAGCCTGGGACTGGAACCTAGCCAGCCCGGCCGCGTCCAGCAGCCCGGTGATGGTTTTAAGACCGGGCCGGGTGCGGCGGCAGGGCATAAAGGGGGAGACGGTCAGCGCCGGGCTTTTAATTTCCGCCGTAGCGTAATAGCCGTGCAGCGCCAGCGTCGGCACGGTAAAGCCGTTCGCCAGTTCCGCCGCCCGGCCGGCATCGTCCCAGAAGACCACGTGCAGCACCACCCGGTTATAGGTGGGGTCAAGGTGATGGCGGTGCGCCCACCAGCTGCTGGACAGGGTGTGGATTTCTATATCGCCTTTGAGCAGTCCCTGCCCGGTGGCGATAACGGCGTCACGGAAATCAGCGCCCCGGTCATCGTTGCGGCGTCCCGGGTAAATGACTTCTACGGGGCCGCCGGCGGCGGTGACCAGGTCTTTCCGGCGCTGCAGGGCGCCCTGCCAGATTTCCTGGATGAGTTTTTCCGGAAAAGACGGGGGCATGGATACCTCACTGACGCGCGGCCGCCCGGCGACATCAGGGGTGGTAAAATGCCGGATTTACCCGGGGAGCGGGCCGGGGACGACTGACTGAGCCAACTGTATCTTACACGTTAACGTGTATAATGTCAAGCTTTCTTTTTACGCGGCGAGGCCTGGTATTTGAACCTGGCCTGTTCGGCTACCATGGAGAGCAGCGTGGAGGAGGCGCCGCGGGGCTGATACATGCCGGTCTCCCACTCGCTGATGGTCTGCTGGCGGGTGCCCAGCCGGTCGGACAGCTCGGCCTGGGTCAGGTCCAGGTGGCGGCGCAGGGCCTGGATGCTGTCCCCGTCCCACTGCCTTTTGGCGCCGGCGGACTTCTTTTTCACGCCTTGATTTTACACGATGCCGTGTAAGGCGTCAATATTTCAGGCGGGGATTTAAAGGCATCCTGACCTCACTCCCCTTAATTCCCCCGCTCTGTCAGAGGAGAGGGGGGCGGGAAATAACGGTAATTGGCAAATAAATACAGTGCCAACGCCGGGCACGCACGTGTATATATAGGAGAAAACGAGAGATATAGCGAGGAAACCTGTTACTAGATGTTTCCCGTAAGCTGTAAACGGCCCTATATTAAGTTGATATGGAATACTATCTGCGGTATGATATTGATGTTAGCACTCTCGCCTGGAGAGTGCTAAATAATGTCAAAGACTGAAAAATCGCAAATCAAGAAAGGAGGCAAGGCATGGCAGTTAAATTGCAGCCGCTGGCGGATCGTGTCCTGGTAAAACCCATAGAGAAGGAAGAAAAAACCAAATCCGGGATATATTTGCCGGACACAGCCAAGGAAAAACCCCAGGAGGGAGAGGTAATGGCGGTGGGCCCGGGCAAAATGGCCGATGACGGCAAACGGATTCCCATGGACCTCAAGGTTGGCGACCGGGTTATTTACGCCAAGTACGGGGGCACGGAAATCAAAGTTGACGATGAAGAGCTCATGATTCTCCGCGAGAGCGATATTCTGGCGAAGAAAGCCAAATAACTAGGGAAGGTAAGGAGGCAGCATTATGGCCAAACAAATTATTTTCGGTGAAGATGTCAGACACGCCCTGAAGAAGGGCATCGATGCTCTGGCGGACGCGGTTAAAGTTACCCTGGGCCCCAAGGGCCACTGCGTGGCGCTGGACAAAAAATGGGGAGCCCCCTCGGTAATCGATGACGGCGTAACCATCGCCAAGGATATCGAGCTCCCGGACGCTTTTGAAAACATGGGCGCCCAGCTGGTCAAAGAAGCGGCCAGCAAGACCAATGACGCCTGCGGCGACGGCACCACCACTTCCACCATCCTGGCCCACGCCATCGTTACCGGCGGTTTCAAGAATATCGCCGCCGGGGCGGAATCCCAGGGGCTGAAGCGGGGCATCCAGAAAGCCACCGCCGCCATCGTCGAGCAGCTCAAGAAGTCCTCGACGGAAATTAAAGACAAGGCGCAGATTGCGCAGGTCGGCACCATTACCGCCAAGGACAAGGAAATCGGCGAGCTTTTGGCCGAGGTAATGGAGAAGGTCGGCAAGGACGGCGTTATCACCGTCGAAGAGTCCAAGGGCACCAAGTATGAAATCGAATACGTCGAGGGTATGCAGTTCGACCGCGGCTACGTCAGCGCTTACTTCGTCACCAACGCCGAGCGCATGGAAGCGGTCATCGAAGACCCCTATATCCTGATTACGGATAAGAAAATTTCGGCCGTGGCCGATATTTTACCCGCCCTGGAGAAAATCCTCCAGGTTTCCAAGAACCTGCTTATCGTCGCCGAGGACATCGACGGCGAAGCGCTGGCCACGCTGGTGGTCAACAAGCTGCGCGGCACGATTAACGTGCTCGGCGTGAAAGCCCCCGGCTTCGGCGACCGCCGCAAGGCGATGCTGGAAGACATGGCTATCCTCACCGGCGGCAAGGTTATCTCGGAAGAGGTCGGCCGCAAGCTGGATTCCGTTACCGTGGAAGACCTGGGCCGCGCCCGCCGCGTGACCTCCGATAAAGACAATACCACCATCGTGGAAGGCAAAGGCTCCGAGGAAGAAATCAAGGGCAGAATCAAGCAGATTAAAGCCCAGATTGAAGAGACCACCTCCGATTTCGACCGCGAGAAGCTGCAGGAACGCCAGGCCAAGCTGGTGGGCGGCGTCGCCGTTATCAAGGTCGGCGCTTCCACCGAGGTAGAGCTCAAGGAAAAGAAGCACCGCGTCGAGGACGCGCTTTCCGCCACCCGCGCTGCGGTTGAAGAGGGCATCCTGCCCGGCGGCGGCGTCGGTCTTTTGAACGCCCTGCCTGCGCTGGACAAGCTCCAGTTGGTAGGTGATGAGCTTACCGGCGTGGATGTCGTCCGCAAGGCCGTGACCGAGCCCCTGCGCTGGATTGCCTCCAATGCCGGCAAAGACGGCTCCGTCATCATCGAAAACGTGAAAAAGGCCAAGAAGGGCATGGGCTACGATGCCGAGAACGATGAGTACGTGGACATGGTAGCCAAGGGCATCATCGACCCCACCAAGGTTGTCCGCACCGGACTGGAGAACGCCGCCAGCATCGCTGTCATGGTGCTGGTCACCGAGGCGCTGGTGGCCGATATCCCGGAGAAAGACAAGTCCCCCGCAGGTGGCGGCGCCCCCGGCATGGGCGGCATGGGCGACTACGGGATGTAGGGCCGGAAAAGCTCTAAATACGAAATACCAAGTCCTGAACAACAGGAATAAAGATAGCCCCGATGTAAAAAGTCGGGGCTATTTGTTTTTTTGGGGGGGGATACCGCTTATTACGAAAAGTAAGTACTTGGTTTTGGACGGGTAGTTCGACCCTCTTGTTTTCCTTTTCTATTTAACATATAATCAATGGCGCTAATGGAGATGAGCAAATGGTGTTGACCTGGGGCATGAAAACGAAATCGGATGTAAATGTTATAAAAAGTGGAATAAAAACATATGTGATGGCCTAAACACAGGAAAAATCCCTTTAAGTCAATTAACGATATATTGTATTTTAGGTATAGTCTGACTCTCAGTGAACCTAGGAGAGATGATGGACAAAAAATATCACAGCTACATTGAACAAACGGAAAGCACTCTGTCTGATTATGCTAAGTCTAGTTTCGATACAGCGGGAAGAATAACAACTCTAGATGACGCTGGTAATAGAACCGAATTCGAGAGAGATGTTCAAAGGGTGTTGCATAGCCAACCTTTTCGAAGACTTATGCATAAAACCCAAGTATTTTTCTCACCGATAAATGACCATATTTGTACGAGAATGGAGCATTCCTTACACGTTGCATCTATTTCAGTAACCATATGCAAACAATTAAACCTTAATACAACATTAGCAGAAGCTATTTCTGTAGCTCATGACCTTGGACATCCACCATTTGGTCATTTGGGCGAAAAAGTTCTGAATAAGATACACCAAAGAAGAAAAATGCCTGAATTTACCCATGAGGCACAGAGCTTAAGAGTGATTGATTATTACAAAGATCGTCAACATCTAGCGCCACTCAACTTAACATACGAAGTAAGAGATGGTGTCGTGTTCCATTATGGAGAAGGTGATGAACAAATTATAATGCCAGAAGAAAAAGACATCAAATCGGTAAAACCCGAAGATGCGCGAAAACATTCCCCGTCTACCTTAGAGGGATGTGTCGTCCGTATGGCAGACAAAATTGCATATCTTGGTAGAGATTTAGAAGATGCCCAAATGGCAGGTTTTATCAAACCGGAGTTGATAACATTCTATGCAGAAATTGGATTAGGAACGAATAATTCACAGATAATAGGTAATTTGATTGATGATATAGTAAAAAATAGTGAGAATAAAAATTCAATATGTTTTTCGGATGAAGTAGCTAAAATGGTAAAAAAATTGAAAGATTATAACTACAAAAACATATATTATAATTCAAAGCTCCAAGATCAAGAGAGACGTATAGAGTTGATATACAGCGAGCTGTTTAGGTTTTTCTTAAATGTCTCCAATCAAAAACAAGCACGTCAGAGACAAGGTTATTATTATGATGTATTTAGAGATTTCATGAGCGATATGCAATATCCTAATACCGTAGATAAAAAACAAATAGTCAATGATTTCATCGCGGGAATGACTGACCGTTTTGCACTGAGTTGTTTTGAAGATCTATTCCAAGTTAAACCAGTAGTATAAGTACTGGAACTTCCTTGTATTGGTTGGAAAGCCAATTAATGATATATCCTCTTTTTGAGTAATAAGGAGCAAAGGGGGATGGATATCTTTGAATCAAAATAAAAAAAGGGCACTGTCGCTACGACCGTGCCCCTCATGCAAGAAAAAAATCCCGTTAAGCGCCCTTCTCTTTAGCCCCCGCCGCCCCTGTTTCCCCGTAGGGAATCTTTACCCTGGGCAGCACCGGTTTGCCGTTGGCGCCCATCGTTATCGCCCCGGTGGGGCAAACGTAAACGCAGTCCCCGCAGCCGATGCACCCCTCCTCCAGCTCGTAGGCGTAAAAGGGGGCGGCCACCTCTTTATAGATGCCGCGGTTCACCAGGCTGATGGCGGACTTGCCGATAATCTCCTGGCAGGCGCGGACGCACAGCCCGCAGAGAATGCAGTTGCTGTCCCCCAGGGAAAAGCGCGGTTTCTTGACGCCGTATTCCTCGGCCAGCTCCTGGATGGCCCTGGTCTCCGGGCAGCGCGCCAGCAGCAGCTCGATGATCCCCCGGCGCAGGCTCCTGACCTTTTCCGTGTTGGTCCTGACAATCATCCCTTCCGTCACCGGGTAGAGGCAGGACGCCACGAAGCGGAAACGCTGGCCGCCGCCCTCGCTGATCTCCACGGTGCAGAGCCGGCAGGCGCCGTAGGAGCGGACGTTGGGGTTAAAGCAGATACCGGGTATTTCCCCGATGCCGGGCACCTGGCGGAGGGCTTCAAAGATGGTCTGTCCCCCGGAAACGGCGATGTCCTTATCGTCCACGGTCAGCCGCACGATGTTGATATCTTCCGCGTCGGCGATATCAACCGATTCGTCTCCGTTAATCCAGTACCTGGTCATGGGACGCCTCCTTAATGAGCGCTACTGTTTCCGCACGGCGTCAAACTTGCAGGAGTCGAAGCAGCCGCCGCATTTGATGCATAATTCCTGGTTGATGGTGTGGGGCTGTTTCTTTTCCCCGCTGATAGCCTTGGTGGGACAGCCCCGGGCGCAGACGCCGCAGCCGGTGCAATTGGCGGCGTCGATGCTGAAGGTCAGCAGCTCGCGGCAGACGCCGGCCGGGCACTTTTTATCGTTGATATGGGCGAGGTATTCGTCCTTGAAATAGCGCAGGGTGGTGAGCACCGGGTTGGCCGCCGAATGACCTTTCCCCCGTAAATAATGCCATTGGCTCTTAGAGTTCTCTGCTAGAATATAGCGAACGGGAGGACTCGAAATGCAGCGCAAGAAGTACACTGAAGAGCAGATTATCCAGGTGCTAAAAGA